>JBKJMY010000299.1:0-2641 GCA_046596115.1 Arenimonas sp. | reverse complement strand
CGACTGGTGAAACGCGTAGGTTCCGGGGCTTCGGCCATGCAGGTCGGGGATGAATCCCCTCGCTACCTGGACGCCGGGGGAACGCGGAGCCGGAAAGTGACCGGGCCGTCGTTGATGAGGCTCACCATCATGTGGGCGCCGAAGCGGCCGGTTTCAACCCCCCCGCGTGCGGCGCGGCACAGGGACACCAGCCGCTCGAATCCGGCGAGGCCGAGCTCGGGCGTCGCGGCCGAAGTGAAGCTGGGCCGCATCCCGCTGTCCGTATCGGCGGCCAGGGTGAACTGCGGCACCAGCAACAGGCCGCCGCCGATGTCGGCCAGGGACAGGTTCATCTTGCCTGCGGCGTCGGAGAACACCCGGTAACCCAGCAGGCGTTCGGCCATGCGGGTGAACTGGGCTTCGTGATCGCCGGGCTCGACCGCCACCAGGGCAAGCAAGCCGGGACCGATGGCTCCGATGCAGTTGCCGTCCACGCGGACGGCAGCTTCGGTGACGCGCTGGATCAGGGCAATCATGGATCGCAGTTTAGACTAGGGCCATGACTGCATCCGACGTGCTCGGCCGCCTGTTGTTCGCGCTCGCCTGGATCCCCGGCCGGCTGCCGCTCGGCGTGCAGCGCGCGCTCGGCCATGGCTTCGGCCGACTGGTGCGCGTGGCCAACTCGCGCGAGTGGCGGGTCGCACAACGCAATCTGGAGTTGATCGCTCCGCAGATGTCGGCGCACGCGCGCGACGCCCTGGCGCGACAGATCGTGCAGGCGACCGGCGCAAATGCGATGGAAACATTGCGCGTGTGGACACGCGGCCGCGCGGCAAACCTGGCCCTGGTACGCGACGTTCGCGGCCGCGACCTGCTGGACGCAGCGCTTGCGCAGGGTCGCGGCGTGATCATCTCCGCGCCGCATTACGGCAACTGGGAACTGATGATCGAGTACCTGGCGACGGTCGCGCCGTTTTCGCTGGTGTACCGGGTGCCCGAAAAACGCTTCGGCGATGTTTTCCTGCGGCTGTGCCGGCGCGGCCACAACGTCACCCTGGTGCCGGCGGAAAGTACCGCGATGCGGCCGCTGTTCCGCGCGCTGCAGGCCCGGCAACTGGTCGGTCTCACGCCCGACCAGCAGCCCAAGCGGGGCGCTGGCGAATTCGCGCCGTTCTTCGGCCGCGAGGCGCTGACCCTGACCCTGATCCAGAAACTGGCGCAGCGAAGCGGCGCGCCGGTGGTGTTTGCCTGGGCCGAACCGGTGCCGGGCGGTTTCGATATCGTGTTCGAAGCGGCGCCTGCGGAAATCGCAGCTGCCGACCTTCGCGTGGCGACCACGGCGATGAATGCAAAAGTCGAGCAAGTCGCGCGCCGCCGTCCGGACTGGTACCAGTGGACCTACAAGCGCTTCAGCCGGCGGCCGCGCGACGCCGGCGAGGAAAATCCTTATTACCCGGACTGCTACTGACATGGCCCCCATCGAAGAACTCCCCGCAGTGCAGTGGAACAGCCTGCCGACTGAGGCCGCCACGGTGGCGATGTTCGGCGGGCTGGTGACCGGCTGCGTGCTCGGCGCGCTGTCTGCGCTGGTGCTGGGCTGGTCGTTGGCCACGTTGCTGGATGTCGGCTGGCTCGCCTGCATCGGGATCGGACTGGCCTGGCTGCTTGCAATCATGATGCTGGCCATCTGGCTGGCCTGGCGACGCTGGAAGGCGACCGGCTGGCGCCTGGATGGCATCGGGCTGCATGTCCGCCGCGGCCGCGCCTGGCGCCAGGAAATCCTGATCCCGCGCTCGCGCGTGCAGCACCTGGATATCGAACGCGGGCCGATCGAGAGGCACTTTGGCCTTGCGACACTGGTGGTGCACACCGCAGGCACCCGGCAACACGCATTGCGCCAACCCGGTCTCGCCGATGCCGACGCGGTGGCGCTGCGCGATGCGCTGGTGCCTG
The DNA here is from genome assembly GCA_046596115.1 of Arenimonas sp. Classification (GTDB taxonomy): domain Bacteria; phylum Pseudomonadota; class Gammaproteobacteria; order Xanthomonadales; family Xanthomonadaceae; genus Arenimonas. Next base: position 709 of record JBKJMY010000299.1, on the reverse strand, counting down.
CCTCGGATCGCCACGACGATGTCGTCTGAGATTATCGCAGCACCCGAACTGCGCCTGCACCCGCTCAGCTTCCTGTTTGCACTGATCGGGCAGCTCCGGCAATTTGCCCTGCCGCTGCTGGTGATCGTGCTCACCGGGCGGCGCAATGCCTTCGACACCGGCGACCTGATCGGCGTCATCGGCGTGGCCGCGCTGGCGCTGGTGTCGATCGCGCAGTACTTCACCTATCGCTATCGGATCGAAAGCGACGGCGTGGTCATCGGCAGCGGATTGTTCCAGCGCAACGTCCGACACATTCCGTTTTCGCGGATCCAGAACGTCAGCCTGCATCAGAACCTGTTGCATCGCCTGTTCGGCGTGGCCGAGGTGCACCTGGAGTCGGCCGGTGCAGCCAAGCCCGAGGGCCGGATGCGGGTGCTGCGCTTGGACCGGGCGCAGGCGCTGGAGCGACTGGTCCGTGGCCGGCAGGTCTCGCATGCCACGCCTGCCGGAGCGGACCGCGCGGCGGCGATCGACGCGAGCGGTGGCGCGGGCGCGGGCGCGGGCGCGGGCGCGGGCGCGGGCGCGGGCGCGGCCGCGGATGCCGCCCGCACCTTGCTGCGCCTGGATACCGGCGAGGTCATCCGCCAGGGCCTGGTGAGCAACCGCGGCATGCTGGTGGTGGGCGGCGCGCTGGCGCTACTGGCGCAATCAGGCAACAACCTGCTTG
>JBKJMY010000295.1:0-6286 GCA_046596115.1 Arenimonas sp. | reverse complement strand
GGTTGACGGCGCAGTGACCTTCCTATCGGTGCCGACCGCGGTACCAAGTTCCACGCTGGTGACGGTGACCGTGGACATCGGCATGGCCATCGGCGGCGCGGGCGCCGGCGCAATCTCGGGCGTGCTGGCGACGGGCGGCGGGGCGTCCTCGGCTTTCCTCTTGCAGCCAGCCAGAGCGATGGACGCGACCAGCGCGGTGGCGACGGCGTAGTGCAGGGACTTGCTGTTCATTGGATAACTCCCGAAAAGGCCCGTCACCGCGGCTGGCTTTTTACAGACGGATATCTGGTCAACCGCTCCTACAACGCGTCGCCGTCCAGCTCGCCGGTACGGATGCGCATCACACGCTCGAGTTCGTAGACGAAGATCTTGCCGTCGCCGATCTTGCCGCTGTTGGCAGCCGCCTGGATCGCCTCGACGACGCGGTCCACCTGGTCGGTGGTGACCGCGACCTCAAGTTTGATCTTGGGCAGGAAATCGACCACGTACTCGGCGCCACGATACAGCTCGGTGTGGCCCTTCTGCCTGCCAAAGCCCTTGACCTCGGTGACCGTCACGCCGGTGACGCCGACCTCCGACAGGGCCTCGCGCACGTCGTCGAGCTTGAACGGCTTGATGATGGCCATGACCATTTTCATTGCGGGGATCCTTGGATGCTTGCGGGTAGGTTACAGCGATTGGCGTGGACAGATCCCGCGAACCATACGGCCGCAGTGGTAGCGCCGCCGTTGCTGGATTCGAGGGTGATCACAGGTTGTAGCCACGCTCGTCGTGCAGCGCCAGATCGAGGCCATCGGTCTCAGCTTCTGCATCCACGCGCAGCGGGGTAACACGCGCGATCAGCCAGAGCGAGCCACCGGTGACCAGCGCGCTCCAGATGCAGGTCACGGCGACCGCCATGGCCTGGTGTCCAACCTGCCTGGCCATGTCGAAACCCTCGGCATAGCCAATGCCTCCGAGCGATGCGCTGGCGAACACGCCAGTCAGCAGCGCCCCGACGATACCGCCGATACCATGCACGCCGAATACATCCAGCGCGTCGTCATAGCCCAGGCGGCGCTTGAGTCGCGACGATGCCAGGAAACAGAGCAGGCCGGCCGCGGCGCCGATCACGATCGCGCCCAGCGGCCCGCAGCTGCCCGAGGCCGGAGTGATCGCCACCAGTCCGGCCAGCGCACCCGAGGCGATGCCCAGCAGGGACGGCTTGCCGTGCGCGCGCCATTCGATCGCCATCCAGGCCAGCGCCGCGGCCGCCGTGGCCACCTGCGTCACCAGCATCGCCATGCCGGCACTGCCGTTGGCGGCGACGGCGGAGCCGGCGTTGAAGCCAAACCAGCCTACCCACAACAGGCTGGCGCCGATCAGGGTGAAGGCCAGGTTGTGCGGCGGCATCATCTGGGTCGGCCAGCCGCGGCGCTTGCCGACCATCAAGCACGCCACCAGGCCAGCCACGCCGGCGTTGATATGCACCACCGTGCCGCCGGCAAAGTCCAGCACGCCCCAGTCCCAGAACAGTCCACCGGCACCGGACCATGTCATGTGCGCGATCGGCAGGTAGCTGAAAGTCAGCCAGAGCACAGTGAAGGCCAGCAGCGGCCCGAAGCGCATCCGCTCGGCGAAGGCGCCGACGATCAGGGCCGGGGTGATGGCGGCGAAGGTCAGCTGGAACATGGCGAACACCGACTCGGGTACGGTCAGGGTCAGGCTGTCGCGGGTCATTCCCGCCAGGAAGGCCCGATCGAGACCGCCGAAGAAGCTGTGCAGGTTGAGCGAGCCACCCACCATGCCCTGGGTGCTGAAGGCCACGCTGTAGCCGTAGGCGATCCAGAGGATCGTCACCACCGACACGATGGCGAAGCACTGCATCAGCACGCTGAGCACGTTCTTGGCCCGGACCAGGCCACCGTAGAACAGGGCCAGGCCGGGCAGGGTCATCATCAGGACCAGGAGGCTGGCGGTCAGCATCCAGGCGGTGTCGCCCGTGTTCAGGGTCGGCGTTGCGGCGATCATGGCGGGCTCCGGGGTTCGAAGACTTAACCCTGCCAGCGAAGCGATGATTGATTGCTCGCGCAAGTTCGCGTTGAATGGAGGACCCGGTACCGGTTCGATTCGACGGCGGCGGCCGGACCGGGTTGAGCGGGGTCCGCAATTCCCTACCCATCCGGCCAGACTGTCCCGATGGCGCAGGCGCCACGCGCAACGGAAGCTGCGTGCAGACCACCAAGGAGCGGCACATGATCGACCTCAAAGCCATCGACGAACTCGCGCGCAAGTTGAGCTCCCTGGTTCCACCCGGACTGAAGGAAGCAGGCGCCGACCTCGAGCAGAACATGAAGGCGACGCTGCAGGCTGGCCTGGCCAAGCTCGACCTGGTCACCCGCGAAGAATTTGAAGTGCAGCGCGCGGTGCTGCTGCGCACGCGCGAAAAAATCGACGCGCTCGAGCGCGCGATCCAGGTGCTCGAAGCGCGGCTCGCCACGCCGCCCGACAGCCACAACTGATCCGTCGCAGTCATGAACCTCGCGCTGGCGCATAGCCGCGCGCGGACCGGCGTGCTCGCGCCGGCGGTCCGCGTCGAAGTGCACATTGCCCCCGGGCTGCCGGCGCTCACCATCGTCGGTCTGCCCGCCGCCGCGGTCCGCGAAAGTCGCGACCGCGTGCGCGCTGCCATCCAGTGCGCGCAAATTGAATTTCCATCGCGCCGTATCACCGTCAACCTGGCGCCTGCGGACTTGCCCAAGGATGGCGGCCGCTTCGACTTGCCAATCGCGATGGGCATCCTTGCCGCCAGCGGCGTGGTGGATGTGCAGGCACTCGGGCGGGTCGAGTTGCTCGGCGAGTTGGCACTCACCGGCGAACTGCGCGCGGTGTCGGCCGTGCTGCCCGCCGCGCTCGCCGCGGCGCGCGAGGGCCGCGCGCTGATCCTGCCCGCGGGCAATGGCGCGGAGGCCGCGCTGGCACAAGGCGTCGAGGCCTACCTCGCACGCACCTTGCTCGAGGTCGTCGGGCATTTGAACGGCACCCGCCGCTTGCCGCGCGCCTGCGTTGATCCGCCGGACGACGCGGCGCGTGCTGCGGCGGCCTGCGCACCCGACCTGGCCGACGTGCGTGGCCAGGGACAGGCACGACGCGCGCTGGAAGTCGCTGCAGCCGGCTCGCATCATCTGTTGCTGGTCGGTCCGCCAGGCTGCGGCAAGACGCTGCTTGCCACGCGCCTGCCCGGGCTGCTGCCGGATGCCTCCGAGGCCGAAGCACTTGAGGCTGCGGTGGTCGCCTCCGCCAGCGGCCAGGGCTTCGATCCGCGCGACTGGCGTCGAAGACGTTTCCGGGCGCCGCACCACACCGCCAGCGCCGTGGCTTTGGTGGGCGGCGGCAGCCCACCGCGGCCGGGCGAGATCTCACTCGCACACCATGGCGTGCTGTTCCTTGACGAACTGGGCCAATGGCAGCGCAGCGCGCTGGATGCCCTGCGCCAGCCGCTCGAGTCGGGCGTGGTGACCGTGTCGCGATTCGGGCGCAACGCGGAGTTTCCGGCGCGCTTCCAGTTGGTCGCCGCGATGAACCCGTGCCCCTGCGGTTGGGCCGGCGATAGCAGCAGTCGTTGCCGCTGTACCACCGACATGATCCAGCAGTACCGCCATCGCCTGTCCGGCCCGCTGCTCGATCGCATCGACTTGCACGTGCCAATGGCGCGCATCCAGCCCAAGGACCTGCGTTCGAGTGCACCTCGCGGCGAAGACTCCAACACGGTCCGCACCCGGGTGCTTGCCGCGCGCGAACGGCAGTTGGCCCGCGCCGGAAAGCTCAATGCCCTGCTTGGCCAGCAGGAGATGGAGCGCGATTGCCGCCTCGCGCCCGGCGATCAGCGCCTGCTCGAACGCGCCATGGCGGCGCTCGACCTGTCGGCGCGCGCCGTGCAGCGAATCCAGCGCGTGGCCCGCACGCTGGCTGACCTGGAGGCGGCCGACGCCATCGCCACATCGCACCTGGCCGAAGCCATCGGCTGGCGCCAGTTCGATCGCCCCGGTGCGGCCCCCGCCAGCGCGGGCTGATTGCCATCGCGACAGGCAGGCGAAGCGTTCGCGCTCAGCCGCGCGCTGCCAGGCCCAGCGGATCGAATTCGATGCTGTCGCCTGCAGCAGCAACGGCGCGACGGCCCATGCCGCACACCGCGATGGCACCCGTTGCCAGTCCATCGAGTTCGAACAGGCGCTCGGCGCAACGATCGTTGATCGCACCGGTAACGAAGGCGCCGTAGCCCAATTGCGTCGCGCCCAGGTAGAACGTCTGCGACAGGTGACCGGCATCAAGCAGCACCACCTTCCAGGCCTTGGGGTGCTTGCGATATTTCCAGAAATTGCGCTCGAAGCGCGCGGCCATCAATACCAGCACGGGCGCATCCGCGAACCATTCCTGCCCGGCCACCAACTCATGCGCCATCGCCGCAAGCGCATCGCTCGGCACCCGTTGCATCGGCTCAAGCGCATGCGCCACGCACTCGTAGTGGTACAGGCCCGGCGCGAGCCCATCCACGCGCTGGGCCAGCACGTAAGCCTCGACCGGATGCAGGCCACCGCCGGACGGGCTGTTCTTCTTCAGCATCACCGCGCCCGGCGCCAGCACCTGCGATGCCTGCGCGCCGAATGCGCGATGCAGGACTGTTGCAAGGTCAACTAGAGGCACCGGCGTGGTGGCGAAATTCCGGCAGGTGGCGCGGCTGCGCAACAGCGCATCAAGTTCGCCCTGCGCCGGCGCGGGAAGCGGCTGCCAATCTGCGGACGGGCGGACCTGCAGCGACGCTGGCGGTGGTAGCCCGAAATCCTCCAGCATTTCGCTGAGCAGCAGCTTGCCCTGGCGCCGTTCGTCGGCCGCAACGTCCACATCCTGCCATCGGCCCATGCCGTGCGCGACTGCGGCAGGTGCCCACCAGTGCGCACTGTCGAGCAGCGCGTCGCGCGCACGCCATGTTGCATGCGCCTGGTCGTCGCACAGCACCAGGCCGGCAGCGACCAGCGCATCCAGGCGCCCGGCGTCCACGCGCGCGGCAATCGGTTCGCGCTCGACGAACCCGGATACCGGAATGGCATCAATGACTGCCAAGTCCTCCAGGGTGATCTCGAGCTCGCCGTCAAGATGCGGGGCGAGCGCAATCCACTGGCTGCGCGTCGCAATCCCGGCGCCGCCCGCAACCAGGTCCTCGAATGAAAATTCGGTGACCTCGCGGCGCTCGAACAGGACGATGTTGGGACGCTTGATTTTCATCGGGTGGGAGTGAGTGATTGCCGGCAAGCCGCGGCGTGCAGCCGCAGGCTAGCCCGATCATGCCGCTACGCGCCAGCGACGCGTCCCGCTACGGGCGACATGCACGCCGCGTCCAGCTACGGGCGATATGCACGCCGCGTCCAGCTACGGGCGACATGCACGCCGCATCCAGCTGTCGCGCTTGCGAGCGCCCGCGGCGACTTGCGCGCATCACCTGGCTTCGCTAGCCTCCTCGCAGCCCGCATCCGGGAAACAGGGGACCTGCCATGGCACGATTCACGCCTGACGTTGTCGACAAGTTGCTGGATCGGCTTTCCAGTGATGACGCATTCCGCGAGCTATTCGCCAAGGATCCGCGTGAGGCATTGAGCCAGGTCGGGCACGTCACGCCCGAGGCGCAGATCGGAGTGGTCGGCAAGGATGCGGTGATGTGCTGCACCGTTTCCACCCTGGCCAGCAAGGAAGAACTCAAGGCCAGCCGCAAGGAGCTGACCGCGCGGATCCTGATCCAGAATCCGTTTGCCTATTTCGAGGCCGACCCCGGCGCCTGAGTCTGCTTGCGTCCAAGCGCAAGGTCGAGCTTGCCCAGCCGGGTACCCAGGAACGCCAGTTCGCGTGCGCCGGGCCAGGCGAGGTCGAAAGCCTGCAGATTCGTGCGTGCCTGGTCGGGCTTGGATGTCTGCAGCGCCAACTCCGCCGCTGACAACAGCGCCAGATCGCTGGTGACCACGTTGAGTGCATTCAACGCGTAGTCGCTATTGTATTCGGCGTAAGCGCGGCCGCGATGCGTGGCCAGCCAGTTGGCCTCCCCCAATGCATCGGCGGACCGGTCGGCGGCGCGGTAGGCCTGCATCAGTACGACATGGCTGTAATACAGCTCCGACCCGCGGTGCGCCCGCGCCAGCCTGGCGATGGCGCGGTCAGGATGCCCCTGCGCCGTGGCAAGCGCGGCGTCGAGCATGGCGTCGGCGCTTTCGAGTACCGGGAAGCCGGCAGTGGCCGGGCCTCCGGCGAGTCGCATTGC
>JBKJMY010000275.1:0-2898 GCA_046596115.1 Arenimonas sp. | reverse complement strand
GCGCACCAGCAATGTGTCGAAGGTTTGCGCAAGCACGCCGTCAAACACGGTGCCTTCGGCGGTGCTGCGGTTGGCCTGCGCTTCCCTGTAATTGGCCTCGAACGCCGCGTCGCTCATCGCGGCCCCCGCCGTGGAGGCGAGCGCAGACAGGGCGACGGCGGACAGCGCGACGCAGACACGGCGATGCGGGATGGATGCCCTCACAGCGTTGCAGCCCACTCGTCGTCGGAACCTTCGTTGATGCCTTCGAACAGGAACGTGCTCAGGTAGCGCTCGCCGGTATCGGGCAACATCGACAGGATCACATCGCCCGGCTTGGCAAACTCGCGCGCCACCTGCAAGGCGGCGGCGAAGGTGCCGCCCGAAGACAGGCCGCAGAAGATTCCCTCGCGGGTCGCCAACGCGCGCGCGGTATCGCGCGAGATTTCGTCGGTGACCGGCAGGTTTTTTTCGTAGACGTTGCGGTCCAGCACCGCCGGTACCAGGTTGGGCGTCCAGCCCTGGATCTTGTGCGGTGCCCAGTCCTTGCCGGCGAGCATGGCCGCACCCGCAGGTTCAGTGGTGACGATATGCACGTCGGGCCGCGCCATTTTGATCACCTGGCCGGCGCCAGTCAGGGTGCCACCGGTACCCCAGCCACTGACGAACCAATCCAGGCGCCGTCCGGCGAAGTCGAGCAGGATCTCTGGCCCGGTCGTGTTGCGGTGGTAGGCCGGATTGGCCGGGTTCTCGAACTGGCGCGACAGGAAGGCGCCGTGTTTTGCGGCGAACTCCTCGGACCGCTTGATCATCCCGGTGGCGCGCTCGGCCGCCGGCGTCAGCAGCACCTTCGCGCCCAGCGCGCGCATCAATTTGCGCCGCTCGATCGAGAAGGAATCGCTCATGAACGCGACAAACGGATAGCCGCGCGCCGCGCACACCATCGCCAACGCGATGCCGGTATTTCCCGAGGTGGCTTCCACCACCATCTGGCCGGGCTTGAGTTCGCCCCTGGCTTCGGCGTCGAGGATGATGCCCAGCGCCAACCGGTCCTTGACCGAGGACATGGGATTGAAGAATTCACACTTGACATACATCTCGACCCCGGGCGGTGCCAGGTGGTTGATGCGCACGACCGGTGTGCGGCCGATGGTATCCAGAATGCTGTCGTAGATCATGGCAGGCCTCGCAATGGGGGCGCCGCAGGGGCGCAGGTGTCAGTCTTGGGCGGCGCCGGCGTCGGCCACGGTGAAGTGGCGCCAGCGATTGACGATAGTGCAAAACAAATCCGCCGTCCGTTCGGCATCGTACACGGCCGAATGCGCCTGTTCACCGTCCCACGGCAAGCCGGCGGCCTGCATGGCGCGGCTGAGCACGGTCTGCCCATAGGCCATGCCGGCCAGGGTCACGGTATCGAAGGTGCTGAAGGGGTGGAAGGGGTTGCGTTTGTGCACCACGCGGGCCACGGCGGCGTTCATGAAATCCAGGTCGAAGTGGGCGTTGTGACCGACCAGGATCGCCCGCTGGCAGCCCGCCGCGCGGCAGGCGGCGCGGACACCGTGGAAGATATGGTCGAGGGCTTCGCGCTCGGGCTTGGCAAACCGGAACGGATGCCCGACATCAATGCCGGTGACTTCCATCGAACGTGGATCCAGCTCGGAGCCGGGATAGGGGTCCACGTGCGTGCTGATGGTGGCGCCGGGGCTGAGGATGCCGTCCGCGTCCATCTCGATCGGCACCGCCGCCACCTCGAGCAATGCGTGGCGTCGACAATCAAAGCCGCCGGTCTCCACGTCCACCACCACCGGCAGGAAGCCACGGAAGCGCCCGGCCATTGCCGTGGGCACAGATGCAACTGCCTGCGTGGAATCGATCTCGGAACCTGCAGCGTCTTCGGCCATGCGGCCAGCTTACCTCAGGCTTCGAGGTATTCCCGCGCCAGGCTGCGGGCGCGGTGCAGGCGCGCCTTGGCTGCTTGCGTGGTCAGCGCCAGGTCGCGGGCGAGTTCCTCGATCGAGTGGCCCTCGAGGTCGCGCAGCAGCAGGATCTCCCGGTAGTGCGCCGGCAGCATGCGCAGCACCCGCGCCAGGTCGTGTGCGAGCCCTTTGGATTCAGTATGGTGTGGCCCGACGATGTCCTCGGTGATCGGCACCTGGAGCAGGGCGCGCGTGGCACGCTTGTAGCGGTTGCATTCCCGCTTGACGATGCGGAACAGCCATGAGGTGAACAGTTCCAGCTGCCGCAGGTCGGCGAGTTTGCGTGACACGGTGAACAGGGAATCCTGCACCGCGTCCTCAACGTCATTGATCTCGCAATGGTATTCGGCGTAGCGGCGCAGGTCCTGGCGGGAGCGGCGCAGGACGCGCTCGAGCGCCGCCCCGTCGCCCATGCGGGCGGCAAGCAGGTCGGCGGTCCAGGTGGCGGCGTCCATTGGTGGATTGTGCCGGAATGTGCGAGCAGCTTGTGTGAGCAGTGTGGGAGCGGCGTGGGAGCGGCTTCAGCCGCGATCAGAAATCGCGGCTGAAGCCGTTCCCACACTGCTCCCACAGGCCGCTGCCACTTTCAGCTGCTGGTGGTGTCGAGCTTTTGCCGATCGCCCGGCAGCGTGTCGCCGCGGACGATGAACCACGCCGACTCGGCGATGTTGGTGGCGTGGTCGCCGATGCGCTCGATGTTCTTGGCCATGAACAGCAGGTGCGCGCAGGCGGTGATGTTGCGCGGGTCTTCCATCATGTAGGTGATGAGTTCGCGGAACAGGGCGTTGTAGATCTCGTCGATGGCTTCGTCGGAGCGCCAGACCAGCATGGCTTTTTCGGGGTCGTCGGCGCCGACGGCATCGATGATGCGCTTGAGGTTTTCCTGCACCAGGGCGGCCATATGGGCGAGGCCGGTGCCGGCGTCGCGCAGGCTGAATTCCTG
>JBKJMY010000030.1:0-8993 GCA_046596115.1 Arenimonas sp. | reverse complement strand
CGCGAATGCGGCGCGGCCAGCCGATTTTGCGCGCCAGTGGACGGTGCTCGGGGCTTGCCCCGGCGCACCGGCGCGCGACCCGGGTACGGTGCCACCGCCCCTGGCCTGCGAGGGTGCGTTTTCGATCGCGCTGGATGAGTCGCTGTATCGCCAGGTCAGCGACCCGGCGTTGGGCGACCTGGCGGCCTTCGATGCCGCCGGCGAGCCGCTTGCCTTCGGCCCGATGCCCGCGGCCTATCGCCGTCCACCTGCGCAGTGGCGCGAATCGGCATGGTTCGCACTGCCGGCGCCGGACACCGCGGGTGGCAATGACATTTCCCTGTATGTGCATCGCGACAGCACCGGCGATTTGCAGCTTGACGCCAACCTCAGCCACGGGCCGGATCCCGCGTTGCACGATGTGCTGGTTGACGTGCGTGCAGGTGATCGGCTGGTCGAGGGGATCGAGTTCGAACTGGCCCTGGATGCACCCGATTTCAGCACCGCGGTGGTCGTGGACGCGAGCGATGACCTGCAGTCGTGGCGCAATGTCGCCTCCGGCCTGGTGGTTGCGCAATTGCGCCAGGATGGTCGCGCCTTCGTGCGCCGCCGGGTGGAGTTCCCGCCGGTGTCGGCGCACTACTTGCGCGTGCACGCCCAGGATGGCGGCGCCGGTGTGCCCTTGCGCAGCCTGCGCCTGCTGTTGCGCGAGGGCGGCGTCGCCGCGGTGGAGCTGGCACGCGCGAGCATGCGTGCCGAGTTGGTCGGCCGCGACGGCAACGGCTTCGTCTATCGCCTGCCTGCGCGGATCCCGGTGGATCGCGTGGACCTCAGGCTGGGCGACGACAATGCCGTGGCAAGTTTTGCCATCAGCGTGCGCGAGCCGGACCAGCGTGGCTGGCGCTACGTTGGTCAATTGGATGCGTTCCGCCTCCGCGGCGCCGGGCTGGAGCTGGACAGCGAGCCGCTTGCCGTTGCACCGACGCGGGCGCCCGAGTGGCGTGTGGAAGCGGGCACGAGATTGTCCAACGCGCCAGTGCTTGAGCTGTCATATCGTCCGGAAGAATGGCTTCTGCTGACCCACGGCAAGGCGCCCTTTCGCGTCGTCGCGGGTAGCCGGGGCACCCGTCGCGATGCGTTTCCACTGCAGGTGCTCATCGACGCCGCGCGACGCCGCTACGGAGCCGATTGGCGGCCGGCAACCGCGACGCTAGGCCCGATGGCCGACGCGGGCGGCGATTCAGCGTTGGCGGCCTGGGATCCTGCGCGCAAACGCACACTCGCATTGTGGGGCGTGCTGCTGTTGGCAGCTGTGGCCATCATTGCAATGGTGCTGCGGCTGCTGCGGCAGCCGGATCGCTAGCAGGCAGCAGCAGCGCGGGGTCGATCCGGGTTGAAAACCAGTTCATTCCCCAATGCATGTGTGGCCCGGTCGCGCGGCCGGTCATGCCGACCTGTCCAATCACGTCGCCCTTGGCGACCCGCTGCCCGACCTTCACGTCGATCCGGCTCATGTGCAGGAAATTGGAACTCAGGCCGTGTCCGTGATCGAGCAGGACGGTGCCGCCGGTCAGGTACAGATCGGGCCGCGCGAACGTGACCACACCCGCTGCGGGTGCATGGATCGGCGTGCCGGCCGGGACGGCGACATCGAGTCCGGAGTGTGGCGACTTGGGCGTGCCGTTGTAGATGCGCTGGCTGCCGTAGACGCCGCTGACGCGGCCGCGCACGGGCCAGTCGAACCCCGAGGCATAGTCCTCGCGCGGATCATCGCGGACCCGGGCAGCGCCGACCTCGGCTTGTTCGCGCTGGATGCGCGCAGCGATCGCCGGGGGCGGGTTCACCGTGGATTCCGGCACGCCCTCGATGCGCTCGAGCCGCCATGCGCGCGGGCGAATCACGACCTGCCAGTCACGCGAGGCGCCGTTCGGCCAGCGCGCACGCAGGTGTAGCGGTCCGACGTCATCGCGCCCCACGCCAATCACGAAGCCGCCGTCGGCGGCCAGTCGTACGGGCACGTCGCCACCCTCAGCCTGCAGCACCAGGCCGCGTGCGCCGGGCAGGCTGCCGAGCAACAAGCCACCCTGCGGCGCTTCGTTGGGCACGACGATCGGAGGCGATGGCGCGGTGCCCGAGCTCGGCGATCCTTCGGCAGCCGACGCTGCCCACGCGGGCGCCTGGGCGGCTGCAAACACCAGGCAAACCAGCAGCAAGCGGCGACTGCAACGCGGCTTCGGAAACGGTGCCAGCCGCCGCGCTGGTGCGAACCTGTCCCCGGGTTGTGGGTCAATCGTGGTCATGCTTTCCCCAGGCGCTGAATCGTTCGGGAACGGGATCGGGTCCGCCTTCGCACAATGGCTGGCATCGTGCGAGCCTCCGGACTCCCAGCCACAGACCACGAGCCACGCCGAAACGTTCCACCGCCTGCATGGCATAGGTGGAGCAACTGGGATGGAAGCGGCAACGCTGGCCAAGCAGTGGGCTCAACCAACGCTTATAGCCGCGCAGCAGGAAAAGGATCACCGATTGCAAGATTGCGCGGCCGAGGGGATGGGGATAAGGTTGCCGCCTTGTGGGGTCTAGGCTATAACACGCCGCCCTTGCGTCTCAAGGAAATAAGGAAGTTCGAGTGGTCACCAAGAAACCTGTGAAGAAGGCCGCCAAGTCGGCGAGCAAAAAAGCCGCTACCCCGGTCCGGAAGACCGCCAAGCCAGCAACCAAGGCCGTCAGCAAGTCCAAGCCCGCTGCCAAGGCCGTGAAGAAGCCCGTCGCCAAGGTCGAGCCCAAGCCGGCCAAGAAGGCTGCCAAGCCCGTCGCCAGGAAGCCTGCTGCCAAGCCGGTCAAGAAGGCGGTCAAGCCTGCCGCAAAGGCCGCCAAGCCTGCGCCGAAGCCCGCCGCGAAGCCTGCGTCGAAGCCCGCCGCGAAGCCTGCGCCAAAGCCCGCCGCGAAGCCTGCGTCGAAGCCCACCGCGAAGCCTGCGTCGAAGCCTGCATCGAAGCCGGTTTCCAAGGCTCCGGCGACGACTTCAAGCAAGGCCTCGGCAAAGTCGCCAGTCGCGGCGCCGGTGAAATCCAGCGCGGCCACGGTGGCTCCGGCAACGGCAGCGTCCGTGAAGGCATCGCCTGCCAAGTCATCGTCGGCCAAGGCATCCACCAAATCCGGCGCAAAAGTGGCGCCGGCGCCGGCGCCCCCGCCGCCGCCCGTTGCTCGCCGGGAACCGGGCGTCCGTGCCGGTTATGTGAAACCGAACAAGCCCCGACCGGATCGCATGAAGCCGCAAAGCCAGCGCGTGCGGGTTGACTTGCCGGCCGGCTACAAGCCCTCGGCGAGCGAGGAGTACATGGGCCCCTCCCAGCTCGAGTACTTCCGCGCGCGACTGCTGCAGTGGAAGAGCGATCTGATCGAGGAATCCAAGCAGACCATCGAAAACCTCAAGGAAGAAGTACGCGACGTCGGTGACGAGGCCGAGCGTGCAACCCGCGAGACCGAAAACTCCCTGGAGCTGCGTACCCGCGATCGCTACCGCAAGCTGATCAACAAGATCGACAGCATGCTCAAGAAAGTGGACGACGGCAGCTACGGCTACTGCGTGGATACTGGCGACGAGATCGGCCTGGAGCGGATGGAGGCGCGGCTGACCGCCGAGCGCACCATCGATGCACAGGAGCGTTGGGAACACATGCAGAAGCAGGTCGGCGATTGAGCTGCACAGCTTTGCAGAAGTTTTGCCGCGCACCCGCCCTTCGGCGGGTGCGTTGTTTTCAGGGCCGCGCGGTGCATTGCCCGCGACGCGTGATTACCACAGTGCGTCGCGCAGCTTGAACCAGGCCATGGCGGCGACCAGCAGTGGCGTGCGCAGGCTGCGTCCGCCCGGGAATGACCGGTGGCGAATCGCGGCGAAGGCATCCAGGCGTTCCGCCTGCCCGGCAATCGCTTCCGCGATCACCTTGCCCGCCAGTCCCGTTGCGGCGACACCGTGCCCGGAGAACCCTTGGGCGTAATAGACGTTCTTGCCCAATCGTCCCCAGTCTGGCGCCCGGTTGCGACTGATGTCCACGTAACCGCCCCAGACGGTGTCGAGTCCGACATCGGCAAGCTGCGGGAACACGCGGTGCATGCGCGCGAGCATGGTCGCCCGCAGGTCGCGCGGCTCGATCGTCGAATAGCTGGCGCGACCTCCGAACAACAGTCGGTGCTCCGCATCAAGGCGGAAGTAGTCCAACGCCCAGTTCACGTCTGCCACGGCCATGTTGTTGCTGACCAGGGCATGCGCGCGCTCCGCACCCAGGGGTGGCGTGGCGCCGATGTAGGTACCCACGGGCATGATCCGTGCATCGAGCTCGGGTGCGATGCCCCGGACCAATGCGTTGCCGGCCAGGACGACGAAATCGGCGCGAACACTTCCCTGGGCGGTGTGCAGTGTGGGACGCGAGCCGCGATCCAGTGACAGGACCGGCGAGGACTCGTGCAGGCGAACGCCCAGTGACAGCGCGGCGCGTGCCAGCCCCAGGGTGTATTTCATCGGTTGCAGGTGGCCGCTGCGGGGATCGTACAGCGCACCCAGATAGCGATCGCTGGCCAGGCAGGCGCGCAGGCGGTCACGCTCCCACCATTCCAGTGGATAGTCGTAGTCCTGTTGCAGGCTGTGTTGCCAGGCCTGCAGTTCGCGGATCTGCCGCGGCTTGATCGGCACGTGGGCGTGGCCGGGCCGCCAGTCGCAGTCGATGCCAAATTCCAGGCAGCGCGCGCGGACCAGATCCAGGCCCTCGAGCGAATATTGGAACAAGCGGCGTGAGGCTTCGATGCCGACCTGGGCGGCGATGGTGCCCTGGTCGCAACCGAATCCGAAGATCGCCTGGCCGCCGTTGCGACCGGAGGCGCCCCAACCAGCGCGCCCGGCATCCAGTACGGTCACCCGCAGCCCACGACGGGCGAGCTCAATTGCAGCGGACAATCCCGTGAGTCCCGCACCCAGGATGGCCACGTCGGTGGCGTGCTCACCAGACAGCGCAGGTTGCGGCGGCAATGGCGGCGCCGACTGGGCGTAGACGGGCGCGGCGAACGAGGCGTCTTTCATCGTGAAGGCGCCGCCGCGAACCACGCCAGGGCAGCCATGCTCAGACCTGGCGCAGGTACCAGGCGTAGTCGGTGGATGACACCCGGGCCTGGAAACTACGCCATTCCTTGCGCTTCTGCTGGCCGAAAATATGCCTGAATTTCTGCCCGAACGCGTCTGCGACAAAGTCGCTGCCGAGGAAGGCATCGATGGAATCGCGCCAGTCCACTTCGCGCGCATCGGTCTGCTCGTAGGCATTACCGGTGATCGGCGGGCCGGGATCGGCGGCGGTTTCGATGCCGTGAAGGATGCCGGCCAGCACCGCAGCCGTCACCAGGTAGGGATTGGCGTCCGCGCCGGAAACGCGATGCTCAACGCGGGTGTTGGCCGGATCGCTGTGCGGGATGCGCATCGCCACGGTGCGGTTATTGAAGCCCCAGCAGTCGTTGAGCGGCACGAAGGCATTGAGCACGAAGCGTCGGTAGCTGTTGGCGTGCGGTGCGAACATCAGCATGCAGTCGCGCGAGATGCGCTGCAGGCCGCCGACGGCGTTGCGCAACGCCTCCGCCGGTGCCTCGGGCGTGCCGGAGAAAATATTGCGGCCATCCCGGTCGAGCACGCTGACGTGCACATGCAGGCCACTGCCGGCCTGGTCCTCGAACGGCTTGGCCATGAAACTGGCGAGCAAGCCCTGCTGCTCGGCAATCGCCTTGATTGCGCGCTTGAGGTAGATGGCATCGTCGCAGGCGAGCAGGGCGTCGTTGCGATGCTTGAGGTTGATCTCGAATTGCCCCGGCGCGTATTCCGCGACCGCAGTGTCGGCGGGTACCGATTGCGCGCGGCAGGCGTCGGCAACAGCGTCGGTGAAGTCGCGATAGTCGTCCAGGTCCTGCATGTAATAGACCTGCGTACTCGCGTTACGCTCGCCTGTTGCAGGATTGATCGAACTTTGCGGTCGCCCATCCGGGCCGGACTCCGAATCAAGCAGGTAGAACTCCAATTCCACCGCCACCACAGGGCTCAAGCCGCGCGCGGCAAATCGCTCCAGCACGCGCGCCAGGACTTGGCGCGGGTTGGCATCGAAGAGGCCGCCGTTGCCGTCTTCCATGGTCAGCAGCAGTTGCGCCATTGGCCGGCCATGCCAGGGGATCTCGCGCAGCGTCCCCGGGACTGGTCGGCAGATCCGGTCCTCATCGCCGATCGCGTAGCCCAGGCCGGTTTCCTCGACGGTGTTTCCGGTGATGTCGGTGGCGATCAGGGACATTGGCAGGCAAACGCCGTCGGCGTAGACCTTTTCCAGCGCATCGCGGCTGATCCGCTTGCCGCGCAGCAGGCCGTTCATGTCCGGCAACAGCAGGTCGATGGATTCACAGCCGGGGATGGCCCGGAGCGCGGCATCGTCGTCGTCGGGCAGCAGTCGGTGGTCCATGGCGCGCATCCGCGAGGTTTGCGCGGATACTAGCAGAGAGCCCACGAGGTGTAAAAAATACTCAACGCTCTCGTTGATAAAATCAAACAGCTGGCGTAGGGTGGCGCATCCAAGCCCCAGGGTCTTCTATGGCGCGCGCTCCGCTGGTCGGTATGCCCTCCGACAGCAAACAAATCGGTCTGCACCGCTACCAGTCGGTCGGCGAGAAGTACATTGCCGCCGTGGAAATCGGGGCAGGTGCCACCCCAGTCCTGATCCCTTCGATGTCGTCACCGCAGCTGCTCGGCGACATCCTGCCGCTGCTCAATGGGCTGTTGCTCACCGGCTCCTACAGCAACGTCGAACCGCACCACTACGCCGGCGGGCCAAGCTACGAAGGCAACCTGCACGATCCGGGTCGCGATGCCCTCGCCCTGGAGATGGTGCGGCAGGCGATCGCGATGGACATCCCCGTGCTTGCATTGTGCCGGGGCCTGCAGGAAGTCAACGTCGCGCTCGGTGGCACCCTGCACCAGAAGGTCCATGAGCAGGACGGCCTGCAGGACCATCGGGAAGACTCCGAGGCAACCGTGGATGTCCAGTACGGCCCTGCACATGATGTCTTCCTGCGCGGCAGCCTCGCGGAAATGGCCGGCTCGAAGCAGGCGTCGGTGAACTCGCTGCACGGCCAGGGCATCGACCAGGTCGCCCCGGGCCTGCGGGTGGAGGCTGTGGCTCCCGATGGCCTGGTGGAAGGCGTACGACTGGCGCGCGATGACCGCTTCCTGCTCGCGGTGCAGTGGCATCCGGAGTGGAAGCTGGCTGAAAATCCGTTCTACACCGCAATTTTTCGCGCCTTTGGCGACGCCTGTCGGGCGCGCCTGGCGCAACGGAGCTGAGATGTCGCGTAGGAAAGCAGCCGGTCCCGTCACACCGCCTGAGGCCGAGGACAGCGTCCTGCTGCGTTGGCTCAAGGACCGCCGGATCACCGAAGTCGAGTGCCTGGTACCGGACATGACCGGCAATGCCCGCGGCAAGATCATCCCCGCCGCGAAGTTTTCCCACGACTACGGGACGCGCCTGCCCGAGGGCATCTTCGTCACCACCGTCACCGGTGATTATCCCGACGAATACTACGACCTGGTCCGGCCCTCGGACTCGGACATGTTCCTGCGCCCGGATCCGGAAACAGTGCGCATGGTGCCGTGGGCATCTGATCCGACCGCGCAGGTCATCCACGACTGTTTCACTGCCGATGGCAAGCCACATGACCTGGCACCGCGCAGCGTGCTGCGCCGGGTGCTTGCCCTGTACGACGAGGTCGGGCTGAAGCCTGTGGTCGCGCCGGAACTGGAGTTCTTCCTGGTGCAGAAGAATACCGACCCGGATTTCCCGCTGCAGCCACCCGCCGGGCGCTCCGGCCGGCCGGAAACGGCGCGGCAGAGCTATTCGATCGATGCGGTGAACGAGTTCGATCCGATCCTGGACCTCATGTACGACTACGCCGAGACCATGGAACTCGACGTGGACACGTTGATCCACGAATCGGGCGCCGCGCAGCTGGAAGTAAATTTCCAGCACGCCGATCCGATGTCGCGTGCCGACCAGGTGTTCCTGTTCAAACGAACGATGCGCGAGGCCGCGCTGCGCCACGGCGTGTACGCCACCTTCCTCGCCAAACCGATGGAGAACGAGCCGGGCAGTTCGATGCACATCCACCAGAGCATCCTGGATGCCGAGGGCCGCAACGTGTTCGCCGGCGAAGCGCCCGGAGAACACAGTCGCCTGTTCCGCCACTACCTGGGCGGACTGCAGAAGTACGTGCCCAAGGCGATGCCGTTTTTCGCACCGAACGTGAATTCCTATCGACGCCTGGCGATCGGTGAGGTTGCGCCGATCAACGTGCAGTGGGGTTTCGACAACCGCACCTGCGGCCTGCGCGTGCCGCTTGATACGCCGATGAACACGCGGGTCGAAAGCCGGTTTGCCGGTTCCGACGCAAACCCCTACCTGGCGATGGCGGCGACGCTCGCCTGTGGATGGCTGGGCATCCAGGAAAAGCTCGAGCCCACCGAACCACTGTCGGGCAGCGCGCAGGACCTGGGCTACGGCCTGCCGCGTTCGCTGGAGCAATCGCTCGACTTGCTGGAGGGCTGCGAGCCATTGCAGGCGCTGATTGGTGGCCGCTTCGTGCAGGCTTATATCGCGGTCAAGCGCAAGGAATACCAGACCTACTTCCGCGTCATCAGCAGTTGGGAGCGCGAGTTCCTCCTGTTGAACGTGTGACCTCCACCGGAGCCCGCCATGGATTCGATCGACACCCGAGACCTGCAACGACTCGACGCCGCGCATCACCTGCATCCGTTCAACGACAATGCAGCGCTGGCGAAACGCGGGACCCGCATCCTGACCCGCGGCGAGGGCGTTTACGTGTGGGACTCTGAAGGCCACAAGCTGCTCGATGCGTTCGCCGGCCTGTGGTGCGTGAACATCGGCTATGGTCGCCGTGAAATCGGCGAAGTCGCTTCGCGGCAGATGACCGAGCTGGCC
>JBKJMY010000314.1:0-12297 GCA_046596115.1 Arenimonas sp. | reverse complement strand
CAAGGTACTGGCCCAGGCGGGCCTGGGCTCGGGGCGCGCCCTCGAAGAGCGGATCGCGCAAGGCGTGGTCAAGGTCAATGGCGAAGTCGCACGCACCGGGCAATCGGTGGCAAGCGGCGACCGCATCGAACTCGACGGCAAGACCTTCGTGGCCACTGTGCTCACCGAACCGTCGAGCGTGCTGATCTACAACAAGCCCGAAGGCCAGGTCACCTCGCGCGAAGATCCGGAAGGTCGACCGACCATTTTCGATGCGCTTCCGCGCCTGAAGGGGGCGCGCTGGATTGCCGTTGGCCGCCTGGACATCAACACCACCGGCCTGCTGCTGCTGACCACCGACGGCGAACTGGCCAATGCACTGATGCACCCGTCCAACGCCATCCAGCGCGAGTACGTGTGCCGCATCCCCGGGGAAGTCGGCGACAACGTCATCGATCGCCTGACCCGTGGCGTGGCGCTTGAGGATGGCCCGGCCAAGTTCGAGACCGTCGAGCGGATCAATGCCAGCGGCTCGCACTCGTGGTTCCAGGTGGTGGTGACCGAGGGCCGCAACCGCGAAGTGCGGCGCCTGTGGGAATCGCAGGGCTTCCAGGTCAGCCGGCTCAAGCGCGTGCGCTATGGCGATGTCACCCTGCCCCGCCTGCTCAAGCGCGGCGCGTGCGTCGAAATGGAAGCCGAGAAAGTCGAGGCAATCCGTCGCCTGTTCGATCTCGAAAACAATCCGCCCGTGCTAACGCTGCAGCCGGTGATCGGCCAGCGCAAGTCGCGCCCGACCGAGATCCGCATCGGCAAAGACCGCGCGCAGAATTCCTTCCTCAACGGCCACGTGAACGAGGAAGCGCGCGAACTGCGCCGATTCGACAACGTGCGCGAAGACAAGCCGCGCGGCCGTGGCCGTCCGGGGCCGGGCGGCCCGCGCAAGCCGTTCAAGGGTGGCGGGCAGAAGACCTTCCACGGTCCGATGGGCAGTGATCGCCCGGCCGGTCCGGGACGCGGCAACAAGGCCTCCGGTGCGCCGGGTCCGCGTCGCGATGACAATTTCGGAAATCGTGCGGAGCAGCCGCGCGGCGATCGCCCGCATAGCGATCGTCCGCCGGGTGATCGTCCGCCAAGCGATCGTCAGCACGGCGATCGTCAGCACGGCGATCGTCCGCCAAGCGATCGTCAGCCCGGCGATCGTCAGCACGGCGATCGTCAGCCAAGTGATCGTCAGCCTGGCGATCGTCAGCCTGGTGCTCGTCCGCCAAGTGATCGTCAGCCGCAGGGGCCGCGTGGCCCGCGCCCGGCGTACGGCCAGCCCAATCCCTACGGGCAGCCGGGCCAGCGCGCCAAGACCTCAGGCAAACCGCATTCAAGCAGCCGCGGGCCGAATCCCGGGCAGCAGGGCGCTGACCACAATTCCACCGAATTCCGCAGTTGGTATGTGCCCGAAGGCGTCGAGACGGGCTCCAAGGTGGCGCCGCCGCGGGGACAACGTTCGCCCGGGGGTCCGGGTGGCCATCGTGCCGGCCCCGGCAATGCCGCAGGTCATCCCGGACCACATGGCCCGCGAAAGCACGGGAACGGGCCCCGCCCGGCCAATGGCAGCGGCCCTCGGCCGCAGGGCAATGGGCCCCGGCCTCCCGGCCCGGGTGCACGGCCCCAGGGCAACGGTCCGCGTCCACAGGGGAACGGGCCGCGTGCGCAAGGCAACGGGCCGCGTCCGCAGGGCAATGGCCCGCGTCCGCCGTTCCGCAAGCGGCCCGAAGGTCTGCCGTCCGACGATTGATCGGGGCGACTCCATCGGCCGACTGACGCGGCCGATGGATCAAGAATCCAGCGCGCGGTTCGCGCGCCGGAACGCTCAGGGCGCGTCGCTCAGGGCGCGTCGCGCCTGACGACGAAATCGGCGGCGATGGTTCGACCGTCCAACAGGACAAGTTCGATGCGCGCGTGATCCCCGACCTTGAGCGCGCGACGCGGCTGCATCAACATGATGTGGTTGCCGCCCGGTGCGAATCGCATCTCGCCGCGCGCGGGCACCTCCAGCGCACCGGCCTCACGCATCATGCTCATGCCGCCAGACCGCTGCGTGGCATGCAGCATCGCGCCGCCAAAGTCCGCACTGCGCGCCGACACCACGGCGGCCGCCTTCGCACAGTCGTTGCGCACGCGTGCGTAGCCGGCCAAAACCTCCGAGCCCGGCGGCGCGGCGCGGATCCAGGCCCGGTCGACGATCGGCAGGCATGCTGCCTTGGCCTTCGACGCAAGCGCAGACTTTGTCGGTTTTGCCGGACTATTGCTGGACGCGCTTGCAGCCGGCAATGCA
This sequence comes from Arenimonas sp., assembly GCA_046596115.1. GTDB lineage: Bacteria > Pseudomonadota > Gammaproteobacteria > Xanthomonadales > Xanthomonadaceae > Arenimonas. The sequence goes on along the minus strand of JBKJMY010000314.1, from coordinate 9,989 downwards.
ACCGCAGCTGAAGCAAACAGCAGGCAGATCAACCCCAGGGGCAGGTGAGATGCGTTCATGTGTCTATGATAACCCTGCAATTGGAGTGAGCAAATGACCCGAACCAACTTGGCCGCCGCACTCGCTGCGGTGCTTGCAGCAACTTCCAGCAGCAGCGCGCCTGCCGCAGACACCCTCACCGTTTACAGCGGCGATTTCGAGGCCGTTGCCCAAGGCGAAGTCCAGGCCGGTGGCCCCGGCTTCGCCCTGGTCGAGCGGCGCACGCGGGTGCAACTGCGCGCCGGCGAGAACGAAATTCCCGTGGCCGGCCTGCCGCGCGCGCTCGATGCCGCATCGGTCGTGGTCACCCCGCCGAGCGGCGCCAGCCTGCGCGGGCAACGTTTTGATTTCGCGCTGGCCAGCCAGGACGAACTGCTGCGCCGTGCGCTTGGCCAGACCGTGAGCGTGGAACAGTCGGTCGGCAACCAGCGACAAACCTACACCGGCACCCTGCTCGCCGCAGGTGGAGGCCTGACCCTGCGCCTGCCTGACGGACGGATCAAACTGCTGTCGAACTACTCGAGCTTCGAACTGCCGCGCCTCCCGCAGGGTGTGGTGAACGAGCCCACGCTGGTGCTTTCGCTGGCAAGCGATCGTGCGGTCGACGGCGATCTCGGCTTAGCTTACGCCACGGCCGGCTTGGCATGGCGCGCCGAGTACACCGCTCGGGTCCAGGGCCAGGCCAAGCAATGCCGCATGACGCTCGACGGTGCCGCGATGGTGGTCAATCGCTCGGGCATGGATTTCCGCGATGTCACATTGACGCTGGTTGCCGGTGAGCCGAATCGCGCCCGGGCAGCAGCAATCCCGATGGCTGCGATGGCGCGCGACAAGATGGTGCTGGCGACTGCCGCGCCCGAAGCGACGGACTCGGGCGAATACCATGCCTACCGGCTGCCAAACCCGGGCACCGTGGCCCAGGGCAGCGTCCAGCGGCTGCCGCTGGTGGCGCCGGCGAACAATGTCGATTGCGAACGTCGCTACGAAACCAGCGCACAGGGCAATGACTGGCGGCCGCCCTTCCCCATCGTCGACGAAAACTTCAACGCCGGCGAAGGCCAGTCGCAGCCGGTGCAGGCAACGGTGCGATTTGCCAATGCCAAGGCGTCGGGACTGGGCATTCCGCTCCCGGCCGGCCGCGTGCGGGTGTTCGAAGGCAATGACTTCCTCGGCGAAAGTTCGCTCGACCACACCCCGGCCGGCAAGGACGTGGCCCTGGTCGTGGGCAATGCATTCGACATCTCGGCCACGCGAACCCGCGAGTCGTTTGCCCTCGACCGGGCCGGACGCACGATGACCGAAACCGTGCGCGTCGAACTGACCAATGCCAAGCCGACGGCTGTGGTGGTGCGGGTCAACGAGCGCATGGGACGCTGGACCGACTGGGAGATGGTATCGAGCTCGACATCGATTGCGGCGCGTGATGCCCAGGCGGTCGCGTTCGACGTGCCGGTGCCGGCGAGCGGCAAGGCAACCTTCAGCTACACGGTTCGCTATCGCTGGGCGGAGAGTGTCAAAATCCCCTGAACAAGCAGCCAGGCAAGCAACATGATTGAAGTCATCGCACACGGCGCAGTCCGCGAGATCAAGCTCGCCCGTCCACCAGTCAATGCACTGGACCTCGACTTGTTGCAGGCGCTGGTCACCACGGTGGACGATGCCGTGCGCGATGGTGCGCGCGGGCTGGTGCTCTCCGGCGGCGAAAAGGCATTCTCCGGCGGCCTCGACGTGCCCTACCTGATGGCCCAGGACCGTGCCGGGCTGGCCGCATGCTGGAGCCAGTTCTTCGCCGCCGCACGCGCGATCGCGCGCTGTCCGGTGCCGGTGGCCGCGGCGATCGCCGGGCACAATCCTGCCGGTGGTTGCGTGCTTGCGTTGTGCTGCGATTACCGCGTCATGGCGCGCGGGCCGTTCCGCATCGGGCTCAACGAATCCCAGGTTGGCCTGGTGGTGCCGGACGCGATCCAGTTCCTGCTGCGTCGAGCGGTCGGCCCGCAGCGTGCCGAGCGGATGCTGGTCTCGGGCACGATGGTCGAATCGGAGGTTGCCTACGCAATCGGCCTGGTCGATGCGCTCGACGAGCCCGGCAACGTGGTGGGACATGCCGTGCAATGGCTGGACAGTTTGCTCGCGCTGCCATCCTCGCCGATGCTGGCCACGCGACGTATCGCGCGCGCCGATGTCGTGGCTGCGCTGGAATCGTTTGACGATGCCGATTTGGCGCAATTCCTTGATGGCTGGTACAGCGCCGATAGCCAAACTGCGTTGCGCGCGGTGATGACGCGGCTCGGCAAATAGTGCGCGCGCTCAGTCGGCGCCGGTTGCGATTGGCCGCGCGGGATCGCTGATCCATCCACTCCACGATCCGGCATAAACGCGTGCGCCGGACAAGCCCGCATGCTCCATCGCCAGCAGTCCCTGGCAGGCGGTGACGCCGGAACCGCAATTGAAGATCACCGCTGAGGGCGGCGTGTCGCCAATCAGGGCGAGGAAGCCGGCGCGCAGCTGCTCGACGGGAAGAAAACGTCCTTCGGCCAGATTGTCGAGATAGGGCCGGTTCTGGGCACCCGGGATATGGCCGGCACGCGCGTCCAGCGGCTCGACATCGCCGCGGAAACGCTCGCCGGCACGAACGTCGATCAACTTGCCGCCGCGTTCCAGGAAACCGGCGACCGCACCAGCCTCGGCGATTGCCGCCTGGTCGAACTGGCCATCGTAGGCGCCAGGGGCGATGTCGGGCGGCGTCGATTCCAACGGCAGCGCCTGCTTGACCCATTGCCCGAACCCGCCATCGAGCACCGCGACACGACGATGGCCGAGCAGCCGGAGCAACCACCACAGCCGCGAGGCGGCCATCGCGGCATCACCTGCGTCGTAGACCACGACCTGGTGCGCGGGCGTGATGCCCCAGCGCACCAGCGATGCGCAAAAGTCCGCAGCCTCCGGCAGCGGATGCCTGCCTTCGCTCGCCGGCTTTCGATGGTCGCTCAGGTCGCGGTCGAGGTCGGCATAGGCAGCACCGGGAATGTGCGATGCCCGCCAGGCACGTTCACCAGCGCCGGGGTCGGCGCCCATCAGCACGAAGCGCGCATCCACGATGCGCAGTCCAGGGTCACCCAGGTGCGCGGCAAGTGCGGCGGCGTCCACCAGCGTGGTCCAGTCCATCCCGTCTGCTGTCATGGTCGATGTCATCGGATGTCCTCCAGGCGCTTGCGCAAGTTCACCAGTACGGCGGCGGTCGCGCCCCAGATGCGATGCTGCTTGAACTGGAACTCCACCAACGTGCGTCGCCCACCACGATAGTCCAGGTCGAAGTTGCGCGCATTGGTCGGCTGCATCAGGAATTCGAACGGCACCTCGAACACCTCGTCCACTTCGCCCGGGTCCGGCCGCGCGGCGAAGTTCGCGTCAATCCGCGCGACCAGCGGGAACACGTGGAACCCGGTGATGGTCACGAACGGATCCAGGTATCCGAGCGCCTCGGCCTGTTGGTCAACCAGCCCGATTTCCTCGCGCGCTTCGCGCAAGGCGGCGGCCGCGGGATCCAGATCGCCAGACTCGATCCGGCCACCGGGAAAACTGACTTGGCCTGCGTGGTGGCGCAGCGCTTCGGTGCGTCGGGTCAGCAGCACCTGTGGGCCCGCGCCGCGGTCAACCAGCCCGACCAGCACGGCAGCAGGCAGCAGGTTTTTCCCGCCATCGGGCAACAGGTCGGCCAGTTCGTCGAAATTCCAGCCCGGGCCTTGCGGCGGGCAGGCAAGCGGATGGAGTGCGTGGACGAGCCGCTCGATGCGGGCTGCCGCCGGGGTCACCGTCGCTGCGCTTCGCGCTGCGGCAAGACCAGTTCGAGCCAGCGAAGGCGCTGGTCGTCATTCATCTGCGGCCAGGCCGCGATTTCGTCGGGAGTGCGCAAGCAGCCTTCGCAAAGACCCTGCGCATCGAGCTCGCAGATGCCAATGCAGGGGCTGAGCACGGCGCGGAATTCGGGGGCGGACATCGGTGGGAATCCGCGCCGGCATTGCGCCGGCGCGGATCGAATCACATTACTTGACGCTGACCAGCCGGACTTCGAACACCAGGGCCTGGTTGGGGCCGATCGGCGAACGCGGGCTGTCGCCATAGGCCTTGCTGGCCGGCACGTAGATCTCGTAGCGCGAACCGGTCGGCATCAGCACCAGCACTTCCTTGACGCCGGCGAGTTCCGGCGGAAGCTCGCTGACCTTCACGGACACGGCTTCGCCATTGCTGTCACCAAGCGCCTGGCCGGTGCTCAGCGAACTGCGCAGGCTCATCGACACCGTGCTGGCCGACGTCGGCTTGGCGCCCGAACCCGCATCGATCACGCGGTACTGCACGCCATCAGGCAGCGACACCACGCCAGGCTTGGACTTGTTGGCGACCATGAAGGCATCCGACTTGGTCTTGTTCTCGCGCGCAACCTTGTCGAACTCGGCCTTTTCCTGCTCGGCCATCTTGCGGCTGAAACTCTCAAGCGTGGTGCGCAACTGCTCCATCGGGACAGTCGGCTCTTTCTTGGCGTAGCCGTCCTGGGTACCACGGACGAGCGCGGCGACGTCGACGTCAACCTTGTTTTCGGCAAGGCCGCGGGCAAGGCGATAGCCAAGCGCGTAGCCGAGTGTGGTGCGGTTGGTCGCGGTGGATGCGGGCGCAGAAGAGGACGGCGCGGCGGTTTGGGCGACAGCAAAGCCGGAGCTCAGGGCAAGGGCGGCCGAAACGGCGGCCAGCAAACGCAACTTCATCGAAATCTCCAGGGTGGGGGTACGGACGGTTGGGTCCAGCAGGACGCGATAGGATACCGGCCTGCGGGGCCGGCTACCAGCGACGGCACCGGCACCAACCGGGCTCAGACCCGCCCCAGCCTGCGAAGTTCCCGGAGAAACCGCCTGTGTCCAACTTGCTTATCGACGATCGTGGCGCGGTTCGCTGGATCACCCTGAACCGGCCGGACAAGCTGAACGCGCTCAACGCCGAGACGATCGAGGACCTCCATGCGGCATTCGCAGCGGCCGCCGACGCCACGGCCATCCGGGTGGTCGTGCTCACCGGTGCCGGACCGAAGGCGTTCGTGGCCGGCGCCGACATTGCGCAGATGCAGGGGCAAAACCCGGTTCAGGCCCGCAATTTCTCCCGCCGGGGCCAGCAGTTGATGTCGCGGATCGAACACCTGGGCAAGCCGGTGATCGCCATGGTGAACGGATTTGCCCTGGGCGGCGGCCTCGAGCTGGCAATGGCCTGCCACCTCCGCGTCGCCTCGGAAACGGCCAAGTTCGGCCAGCCCGAAGTGAACCTGGGACTGATCCCCGGCTTCGGCGGCACCCAGCGCCTGGTGCGCCTATGCGGTCGCGGCGTCGCCCTGGAGCTGTGCCTGATTGGACAGCCCATCGATGCGCGGCGTGCCCATGCGGTGAACCTGGTGACATCCGTGCATGCCGCGGATGCGCTCGAGACCGAGACCACGGCACTGGCCGAACGCTTGGCATCGGCGGCCCCGCTGGCATTGCGCGGGGTGCTTGACTGCGTGCTCACCGGCGCCGATTCACCACTGCCAACGGGTCTTGAGTTCGAAACCCAGGCGTTTGCGGTCTGCTTCGCCACCGATGACATGCGCGAGGGAACCAGCGCATTCCTGGAGCGGCGCAAGCCCGACTTCCAGGGCCGCTGAGTGCAGCGCGACACTGGCGCCATCGTGGAATTGCCCTGCGTGCGCTGCGGCGACTGCGCGCGCGCCTGCCCCGAGGCAGTTCCGGCGCTGGCGCTTTGGGATGCGCTGCGCGCAGGTCGCGACGATCTCGCTGCAAGCGCACGGCTGTCCGATTGCAGTGGCTGCGGGGATTGCGACGCAGTGTGCCCAAGCGCGATCCCGCTCGCCGCGCGCTTCATCGCAGCGCAGGTGATTGAACTCGAACGCTCTGCACTGCTGGCGCGCGCGGCGCCGGCGCGCGAGCGTTTCGAGCAGCGCAACCTGCGCCTGCAACGCGAAACGCGCGAGCAGGCCCAGCGCGACGCTGCACTGTCACGCGAAGCCAGTACGCACGATGCCGTCGCCGCCGCCATTGCACGCGCTGCGGCACGGCGCGCCAAGCCGCCCCAGGGCGACCAATGACACCGAAAAATCCCCGGCGCGTTCTTCAGCCGGTCGGCCTGCCGGCGCGAACCGCCTGGTTTGCTGCTGCCGCGTCGCCGCTTCTGGCGCTGCGGATGCTGGATTCGCCGGGCGCGTTTGCACGCGCGCTGGCACTGTCCGTGCTGTTTACAGCCGTGCTCGAGCTCGGCGCGCTGTTGCTGCGCCGGCGCCCGCTCAGCCTGGCCTGGGAAGACGAGTCCGCCTGCGCCACGGCGTTGCTGCTGCCACTGTGGTTTGGTGCAGCCCTGCCACCGGCCGCACTGCTGACGGGATTGCTGGCGGCACTTGGCTATCGACTTGCAGCTGGCGGCATGGGACTGACGCTGTTCCATCCGGCAGTGGTCGGCATTGCCGTGATTGCCGTGATTGGCGCGAGCGGACGTGTCGGAACGACGGTGATCAATGTCGTCCCCATGCCCACGGATGCGCGCTGGCCGTGGCTGCTTGCCTGCGCCGTTGCCGCTGCCCTGCTCGCCTGGCGCCTGCGCCGCGACCTGCGCGCTCCGCTGGCGCTTGTGATGGGCCTGGCGCTTGCTGATGTCATCGCGCGAGGGCTGTTCGGAATGGCGATCGAACTGGCGTGGACGCAGGCCGCACTTGCCGCGGCGCTGATCGCCACCGATCCCATGTCCACACCCACGGGCATGCAAGCACGGATCGTGTTCGGAGTCATGACGGCGGCCGTGACGGCGCTGTTGGTTGCGTCGGAGGCGCCCGTCGTCCTGCCCGCCGCACTGTTGCTGGCGCAGGCGGCCGCGCCGGGGCTGGATCGGATGACGCGCACTCGCGCTGCCCGCTCGGGTGCCTCGCCCGCATGAAGCCCGCCGCACGCCGCGAGTTCTTTGCCAGGCTGGCCGAGCTCGACCCACATCCGAAAACCGAACTCGAATACGGCTCGCCGTTCCAGTTGCTGGTGGCGGTCATCTTGTCCGCGCAAGCAACCGATGTCGGCGTGAACAAAGCCACCCGCCGGCTGTTCCCGGTCGCACCCACGCCCGAAGCGATGCTCGCAATGGGAGAAGAGTCGCTCAAGCGTGCCATCTCCAGCATCGGCTTGTTCAATACCAAGGCTGCCAATGTCATCGCAACCTGCCGCCTGCTGGTTGAGCACCATGGCGGCGAGGTGCCGATGACGCGCGAAGCGCTCGAAGCCCTGCCGGGTGTCGGGCGCAAGACCGCAAACGTGGTCCTGAACACCGCCTTCGGCGAACCGACCATTGCCGTGGACACGCATATCTTCCGGGTTGCCAATCGCACTGGCCTGGCCCCCGGCAAGGATGTACGCGCGGTGGAAAACGCCCTGCTCAAGGCGGTGCCGGCCCAATTCCACCAGCATGCGCACCATTGGCTGATCCTGCATGGACGCTATGTCTGCAAGGCGCGCAAGCCGGACTGCCCGCAGTGCATCGTGCGCGATTTGTGCGCATTCAAGGCAAAAACCCTGCCCGACGCCGGCTGACTCCGGTCCGCCGGTTGCAGTGTCGGCCCGCGACAGCCCGTCCAGCCAGCGCAGGACCGCAACCTGCACGACGCGCAATCGTCATGTGTCGCTATTGTCACAATAACGAAACCTTTACTCCCTACGCTGCGCTGGTCTTCCAACCACCCCGCAGGGGAATCGCCATGACCTTGACTCGCAGCCTGCTCGCCCTCGCCGTCCTTTCGGCGATCTCCGCCCCCGCGTTTGCCGACGTCGAATTCGACGTGATCGGCGGTTCGGAGATCAGCTTCGAGGGACTCCTCCAAGCCGACGCCTACAAATACAACAGCGACTTCCTCAACCTCGGCGTCACCTCCGGCGCCTCGCTTGGCGACGGTCGCGACACCGACTTCGGCCTGCGCCGCGCCGAAATCGTATTCAAGGGCAAGGGCCCGGGCATGTGGAGTTGGGTCTTGGGTTATGACCCCAGGGCCGACAAGTTCCTCGACGCCAACATCGCCTACAAGTTCTCCGGCACCACGTCGCTGAAGGTCGGCCAATTCAAGCAGCCCAACAGCCTGGAAGAGCTCAGCAGCACCAAGAACAACGACTTCGTGGCGAAGGCCATGACCACCAATCTGCAGGGCCTGTCGCGCCGCGTGGGCATCGCCCTTGCCACCGGTGATACCAACTGGACCCTGACCGGCAGCGTGTTCACCCGCGAGATGACCAAGAATCTCGGTGAAGGCAACGGCTACGGCGTGCGCGGCACCTGGGCGCCGATACTCGACACCGGCAACATCTTCCACCTCGGCGCCTCGATCGTTGATTACTCCGCGCGCGACGCCGGCAGCGCCCCGGGCGTCCTGCCAGTGGTGAATGGCGACGGCCGCGCACGCTTCCGCGTGCGCCCGGACGCTGACTTGACCGGTACCCGCCTGATCGACTCCGGGCAGTTCACCGACGCCAAGCGCATCCGCACCTTCGGTGGCGAGGCCCTCTGGGTCCACGGCCCGGTCAAGGTGCAGGCCGAGGCGATGCGTACCAATGTCGGCCGTGACCTGCACAGCGACTACAGCTTCAACAGCTGGTATGTGTCCGGCCTGTGGAACCTCACTGGCGAGACCTGGGGCTACAAGGAAGGCGTGGTCACCACCCCGCTCCCGAACGAGCCGGCCAGCGGCATGTGGCAGCTGGGCGTGCGCTATGACAAGGCCGACCTGAACGACGGCAGTTTCACTGCACCCTCGACCGTCACCGGCGTGCTGGGCGGCAAGGAAAGCAACTTGACGGTCGGCGTGAACTGGTACCTGCGCTCGAACTTCAAGATTGCCTTCAACTACGTGAAGGTGAACAGCGACCGCTACAACACCACCCTGAAGTCCTTCGTCGCGGACAACCCGAGCATTCTCGAGATCCGCACCCAGCTGTATTGGTAAACGGCTGGCTTGGCAAGCGGCTGGCTCTTAAACGGCACCTTGACGGACAGCGGCGCTGTCACGCCGCTGTCATGTTCCTCGCCAATCCTATGTACGCCGGGCTCCAAAGGTCCGGCCAATCCCTTCCAGGAGTTCGCCCCGTGATCAGTTCCATCCCGCGTCGTCTCGCCGTGTTCGGCCTCGCCGCCGCCATGGCATTCACCGCCCAGGCCGACAACGTCACCGGCGCTGGCTCGTCGTTCGTGTACCCGGTGATGACCAAGTGGTCTGCCGATTACAACGCCGCGACCAAGACCCAGGTCAACTACCAGTCGATCGGCTCGGGTGGCGGTATCGCCCAGATCAAGGCCGGCACCGTCGACTTCGGCGCATCCGACGCCCCGATGAAGCCGGCGGATCTCGACAAGTTCGGCCTTGGCCAGTTTCCGACCGTGATCGGCGGCGTGGTCCCGGTGGTGAATATCCCCGGTGTTGCCGCGGGCAAGATCCGCTTCACCGGCCCGGTCCTGGCTTCGATCTTCCTCGGCAAGATCAAGACCTGGAACGACCCGGCAATCGCCTCGATCAACCCGGGCATGACCCTGCCGGCGACCAAGATCACCATCGTCCACCGCTCCGACGGTTCGGGCACCACGTTCAACTTCGTCAACTACCTGTCCAAGGTCAGCCCGGAGTGGAAGACCTCGGTCGGTGAAGGCACCGCGGTCAAGTGGCCGTCCGGTATCGGCGGCAAGGGCAACGAGGGCGTCGCCGCCTACGTGAAGCAGATCAAGGGCGGCATCGGCTACATCGAGCTGTCGTACGCGCTGCAGAACAAGATGTCCTACGCCGCCATGCAGAACGCCGCCGGCAAGTGGGTGCAGCCGAACGCGGAGAGCTTCGCCGCGGCCGCCGCCAGCGCTGACTGGGCCAACGCCAAGGACTTCTACCTGGTGATGACCAATGC
>JBKJMY010000263.1:0-7167 GCA_046596115.1 Arenimonas sp. | reverse complement strand
GCGAGACTTCGCCGAGCTCGGTATCCCCTTCATCGTCGACAGCTCCTTGCCATTGAACAAGGGCATTGCCTGGCCAGGATCGAAGATGAAGGGGATACCGAGCTCGGCGAAGTCTCGCGAGTTCTGGAGCATGGCGTCGTACCCGTCCGGACCGACGATCCCGAAGCCCACGTCGGCGACATCGCCGACCTTGTTCTCGAAGGAACGCATCATCGCGCCGGGGTGGAAGGCGGTGATCTGGTTGTCATCCAGGTCGGTGGTGATGAACGCCTGCGCCGTGAACAACCCGTCGATCGCCTTGACATGCTCCAGGCTGATGCCCAGCGCCTCGAAGTGCTCGCGGTACGGACCGAAGTCCTGTCCCACGGTTGCCATTGGAATCGGCTGTCCGCCCAGCAACTTCAGGTTGTAGGCGATATTTCCGGCGCAACCACCGAACTCGCGGCGCATCCGTGGCACCAGGAACGACACGTTCAGGATGTGCACCTTGTCGGGCAGGATGTGGTTCTTGAACTGGTCCTGGAACACCATGATGGTGTCGTAGGCGAGGGAGCCGCAGATCAAGGCAGCGGACATCGAAGCATCCTGTAGGAGAGGGGCGCCGGCGGCGGCGCGCGAGGTCGCAATGGTAACTCAGCAGCGCATTTGGCCGTAGTGCATCACGGAATTGCCTAGGATTTTCCTTGCTCGTGCCCGGGAGCGTTGCTAACCTAGAAGACTTGTCAAACCCCTCGTGTTTTAGGCGATTTCCTGATGTTCAAGTACTTGCGCGGCCTGTTTTCGAACGACTTGTCGATCGATCTGGGCACGGCCAACACCCTCATTTACGTCCGCGGCCAGGGCATCGTCCTGAATGAACCGTCGGTGGTCGCAGTCCGACACAGCAATGGCGCGCGGGAAGTGGCCGCCGTCGGCGCCGAAGCCAAGCGCATGCTGGGCCGCACGCCCGGCAATATCACCACCCATCGGCCGATGAAGGATGGCGTGATCGCCGACTTCACCCACACCGAGGAAATGCTCAAGCAGTTCATCCGCAAGGTGCACACTTCCCGCTTCCTGCGTCCGAGCCCGCGCGTGCTGATCTGCGTGCCCTGCGGTTCGACCCAGGTCGAGCGCCGCGCGATCAAGGAGTCGGCCGAAGAAGCCGGCGCCCGCGAGGTGTACCTGATCGAAGAACCGATGGCGGCTGCGATCGGCGCCGGCATCCCGGTCGACGAGGCGCGTGGTTCGATGGTCATCGACATCGGCGGGGGCACCTCGGAAGTCGCGGTGATCTCGCTCAACGGCATCGTCTACTCGCAGTCGGTGCGCATCGGTGGCGATCGTTTCGACGAAGCGATCATCAACTACGTGCGCCGCAGCCACGGCACCCTGATCGGCGAGACCACCGCCGAGCGGATCAAGCTCGAGATCGGCAATGCCTATCCGCAGACGGAAGTGCGCGAGATGGAAGTGTCGGGTCGCAACCTGGCCGAGGGCGTGCCGCGGATGATCGCGATCAACACCACCGAGGTGCTGGAGGCTTTGCACGAACCGCTCGCCGGCATTGTCAGCGCGGTGAAGCACGCGCTCGAGCAGACCCCGCCGGAACTGTGCGCCGACGTCGCAGAGCGCGGTATCGTGCTCACCGGCGGTGGCGCACTGCTGCGTGACATCGACAAGTTGCTCTCGGAAGAAACCGGCCTGCACGTGCATATTGCAGATGACCCGCTCACCTGCGTCGCCCGTGGTGGTGGCCGCGCCCTCGAGTTGATCGACATGCACGGCAACGGGATGTTTTCCTCGGAGTGACATCGGCACGACGCCGGCGCCATGCGCCGGCCGGGAGATCAGCATATCCATGGCCGGCGCCTGATCACCGGCCACCCCACCCAGCCGGAATCGACGCGTGGGCTACGCCGGAAAGAACACATCACGGTTGAGCGACAGCGCGCTGTCGGTGCTGCCTTTGGTGTTCTACCTGGGGTTGTCGGTTGCGCTCATGATCGCCGACCAGCACGCAGGGTATGGTCGACTGGCCCGCGACAAGCTCGCCATGGCCACCGCGCCACTCTGGCTGGTCGCTTCTTCCCCGCTGCGGCTTTATCGCGCCGCAGCGGAGGAGTTGTCTCTGCGCAGCAGCCTGCAGGACGACAACCAGCGTCTGGTCCGCCAGGTCGGAATCATCCGGGCGCGCAACCTGCGCCTGCACGCCGTTGCCGCGGAGAACGCCCGACTGCGGGGATTGCTCGGCGGTACGCGCGGCTATGGGCTCGACGTGCACCTGGTCGGCATCCTCGACATTGATCTGGATCCTTTCCGCCAGCGCATCGTGCTCGATGGCGGCAGCGACGATGGCCTGCGCATCGGCCAAGCCCTGGTAGATTCGGGTGGCGTGCTCGGGCAAGTCATCGAAGTGACGCCGCATCGCGCGATCGCCCTGCTGGTCACTGATCCCGACCATGCCGTGCCGGTGCAGGTGGCGCGCTCCGGCCTGCGCACAATTGCGTATGGCACCGGAAGCACCGACCGTCTCGCATTGCCGAATATTCCGCAGAGTGCCGACATCCGCGAAGGCGATCTGCTGATCACCTCGGGGATTGGCGGCCGCTTTCCCGCCGGGTTCCCGGTCGGCACGGTGAGCGGACTGCATTCTGACAAATTGCGCCTGTTCGTCGTCGGCGAGGCGCGTCCGGCCGCCCACCTCGAGCGCGGCAACGAGGTCCTGCTGGTGTCCAACCTGCCGCCCGATGTGGACGTTGGCCCACCTGCGCCTGCCGATGCCGACGCTGCCAACCGTGCAGCCGCGGCCGCGCTCGAAGCACTGGCCACAGGTGGGGATGCAGCCACGCCAGCTTCGAAGGCCAAGCAATGATCAAGGCCCCGACCCGCGGCACGATGCTCGGCAGCCTCCTGCTCGGGCTGCTGTTCGAGATCATTCCGCTTCCGCAAGCGCTGCAGCCGTTGCGCCCCTTTCTGCTGGCGATGGTCCTGGTGTACTGGGCAATTGAAACGCCGCTGGCAGTGGGGTTCGGCGTGGCATTCCTGGTGGGGCTATTGGCTGACCTGGCATCGGCATCGCCACTGGGCGAGCAGGCGTTCCGGTTGGTGCTGATGGTATCGCTGGTGCAGCGTTTCCGCGCACGACTGCGTTTCTTCCCGCTCTGGCAACAAGCGGTGGCCGTGGGCATGTTGCTGTTTGTGGACAGGGCTGTGGTTGCGCTGTTGCACTTGGCTTTCGCCTTGCCGCAGATGCCGACGGTCAACCTGTTTGCGCCCGCGATCGCCATCGTGTTGTGGCCGTGGATGTATGTGCTGATCGACATTGCGCGCCTGCGCGCACGCGAGCGCAGCTGAGCCGATGCGCGGCAACCGTCGCCAGTTGATGAAGAATCCGCAGGCCGAGGCCGCCCAGTTCCAGCGGCGCGCCCTGGCCGGCTTCCTCGGGATTGCGCTGGCATTGTTGGGCCTGTGCCTGGGCTATTTCCGCCTGCAGGTAGTGCAGCATGAGGAATACCAGACGCGCTCGGAAGCCAATCGGATCAAGCCGCGGCCCGTGGTCCCGGCGCGCGGCCTGATCTTCGACCGCAACGGGAAGTTGCTGGCCGACAACGTGCCCGCCTACCGGCTCGAGCTCGTGCCCGAACAGACCGGCGACCTGAGCAAGACACTCGAAGGCCTCAACGCGCTGATTGGCATCAGCTCCGACGAATTACAGCAGTTTCAGTCCACCCGAAAAGTAACGCGCGGCTTCCGACCGGTGGTGCTCAAGCTGCGCCTGAGCGAGGAAGAGCGCGCCCGGTTGGCCGTCAACCGGCATCGCTTCCCGGGCGTGGATGTCGTGCCCTACTTGACCCGTCGTTATCCCTATGGCGAGCTGTTCGCGCACGTGGTGGGCTATGTCGGCCGACTCGATGCCAAGGATCTTGAAGCCCTCGGCGACAGCAAGTACACCGCGTTGACCCATGTCGGGAAATCCGGACTCGAGCGCATGTACGAAGATCGCCTGCGTGGCGAGATCGGCTACGAGAACGTCGAGACAAATGTCGAAGGACGCGCGCTGCGCGTGGTCAACAACGTGCCCTCGCAGCCGGGACAGGACCTGCAGCTGAGCATTGACGCCGACCTGCAGCTGGCAGCGGTGCAGGCATTCGGTGACCACGATGGTGCAGCCGTCGCGGTGGATCCCAGGACCGGCGAAGTGCTGGCGATGGTGAGCCTGCCGCAGTTCAATCCGAACCTGTTCGTCAACGGTATCTCGCACGCCGACTACAACGCATTGACCAAGAATCTTTCCGTGCCGCTGTTCGATCGCAACCTGCATGGCGGCTCGCCACCCGGCTCGACGATCAAGCCGTTCATGGGACTGGCTGGACTGGAAGCGGGCGAGCGTACGCCCCAGGACCGCATTTTTTCCACCGGCACTTTCCGCATCAATGGCGTGGGACGCAGCTTCGGCGATGCGCACGCCGGCGGCCATGGCTGGGTCAACCTGAAGGAGTCGATCGCGCAGTCGGTCAACACCTACTACTACCAGCTGGCGCTGGACATGGGCGTCAAGCGCTTCGACCAATACATGGATCGCTACGGCTTTGGCCAGCCCACCGGCATCGACCTGATCGGCGAAAGCAGTGGCATCCTTCCCTCGCCCGAGTACAAGCGCAAGCGCTGGCGCCAGGCCTGGTACTCGGGCGACCTTGTGAATGCAGGCATCGGCCAGGGACTGTGGAAGGCCACGGTGCTGCAACTGGCCCAGGGCACTGCCTCGCTGGCCGACAGCGGGCAACGGCACCGCCTGCATCTGCTTCGCTCCGCACGCACCGGTTTCGATGCACCCTGGAAGCTCGAGCGGCAACCCGCCCCGGTGATCATCTCCAGCGATGCCGCACATCTTGCGGCGGTGAAGGAGGGCATGGTCGCCGTTTTGCATGGGCCGACCGGCACCGCGCGCGCGATCGGTGCAACCCTGCCCTACCTCATGGCCGGCAAGACCGGCACGGCGCAGGTGGTGAGCAACAAGAACAACATGCGCCTGGATCCGCACAGCCTTCCGATCAACCTGCGCCACCAGGCACTGTTCATTGCCTATGCGCCGGCGAATGACCCGCGCATCGCGGTCGCGGTGATCGTCGAGCATGGTGGCTTCGGCGCCAGTTCGGCGGCGCCGATTGCGCGCGCGATCATTGATGCCTACCTCCTGCCGAAAACCAGCAGCGTGGCGCTGCCCGCGGGCACGCCCGTGGTGCCGGTGCCTGGCGCCGCTGCGCCGGTGCCGGTGACTGGTGCCGCGCCAGCGGCAACACAAGCAACGGCAGCACCGGGATCAACGCCGCCGCCCACCGATGATGCGGGAGCCGACTGATGCTGGGCGTACTGCGCGAGATGCTGCTCGATTTCCTGGACAAGGTGGACTGGCCGCTGTTCGGCGCGCTGTGCGCGGTGATGGGTGCAAGCCTCGTAGTGCAGTGGAGCGCCGGCGGGGGCAATGCCCACGTGGTGATTGCGCAAGGCGTCCGGTTCCTGGCCGGCATCGGCGTGATGATCCTGCTGTCGCGGGTGTCGCCGGGACGCCTGCGGATATGGACGCCGATCGTGTTCGCGGCGACGCTTGCGCTGTTGCCGATGGTGTTCGCGTTCGGCTCAGGCCGCAGCGCGCGGCTGTGGATCAACCTGGGCCTGTTCTACCTGCAGCCTGGCGAACTGCTCAAGCTGAGCGTGCCGATGATGGTGGCCTGGTACCTGCACCGTGTTGCCTTGCCGCCGAGCTGGGGCAGCCTGCTGATGTGCGCGTTGATCATCGGCGTACCAGTTGGATTGATCATCCTGCAGCCCGACCTCGGCACCGGCATGTTGGTGGCGGCGTCCGGCGCGTTCACGCTGTTCCTGGCGGGTATTGCCTGGTGGCGGATCGGGCTGTTCGCCGGGCTGGGCATCAGTTCACTGCCGCTGGCATGGATGTTCCTGATGCCGTACCAGAAGGATCGCATCCTGATGTTCCTGAACCCGGAGTCCGATCCATTGGGTGCGGGCTGGAACATCATCCAGTCCAAGATTGCGATCGGTTCGGGCGGCCTGATGGGCAAGGGCTTCGGCCAGGGCAGCCAGGCGCACCTGGATTTCCTGCCCGAACACACCACCGACTTCGCGTTCTCGGTTCTCTCCGAGGAGTGGGGCTGGCTGGGTGTGAGCCTGCTCTTTGCGCTGTACCTGTTCATCGTCGGGCGTAGCCTGTGGATCGCCGCGAACGTGCGCGATGGCTACTCGCGCCTGCTCGCAGGCTCACTGGCGATGACCTTCTCGGTGTACGTGCTGGTCAACGGCAGCATGGTGGTTGGCCTGTTACCGGTGGTCGGCGTGCCGATGCCGCTGCTGAGCTACGGCGGAACCTCGGCAGTGTCATTGCTGGCCGGATTCGGAGTCGTGATGTCGGTGCGCGCGCACCGCAAGCTGATGTCCTAGCGGTGCGGGAACGCTGCAAGCTGATTCCCTAGACGCGCGAATCCACGATCGCGCGTGCACGCGCCGCACTGTCGCGCACCTTGCCGAATTCGCCCGCGGCAATCCACGCCGGCGCCAGCATCCATGATCCGCCGATGCAGGCGACGTTGGGCAGGGCCAGGTAAGCGGCCGCATCATCCTCGCTGATGCCACCGGTCGGGCAGAAGCGCATCTCGCCGATCGGCCCCTGCAGCGCCTTGAGCATGGTCGCTCCGCCGACGGCGGCAGCCGGGAACAGCTTGGCCACGCGATATCCCAATTCCGCCAGCACCAGCACTTCGCTTGGCGTCGCGGCACCGGCAACCACCGGCAGCGTGCATGCGACCAGGGCCTCGCGCAGTGCCGGCGTCGTGCCTGGCGTGACGATGAAATCCGCGCCCGCATCTTCTGCGGCGCGAACATGGCCGGCTTTAACCACGGTTCCCGCACCGATGCACAGGGTCGGGAAGGAACGCTTGAGCGCGGCAATCGCCTGCAGCGCGGCAGGCGTGCGCAAGGTCAGCTCGATGCTGTGCAGGCCGCCCTGGAGCAGCGCATCGGCAATCGCCTGCGCCTGCGAAACGTTGTCCACCGTGAGGATTGGCAAGATACCGGCGGCACGCAGCAGCGCGAGTGCGCCGGTATCTTGCCAATCCTCACGGTGGACAATGTTTCGCAGGCGCAGGCGATTGCCGATGCGCTGCTCCAGGG
>JBKJMY010000227.1:0-8152 GCA_046596115.1 Arenimonas sp. | reverse complement strand
AGGGCACGGTCAGCGCCGCACTGAAGGACTACGCCGGCAGCTTCGAGGAAGGCAAGGCCGACGTGCTCGGGCTGTACCTGATCACCAAACTTGGCGAGAAGGGCGAGCTCGACAAGTCCAAGCTCAACGATGCCTACGTCACCTTCCTGGCCGGCATGCTGCGCTCGGTGCGCTTTGGCGCGTCCGACGCGCATGGCAAGGCCAACATGGTGCGCTTCAAGTTCTTCGAGGACATGGGCGCGTTCAGCCGCGACGCCAAGACCGGGCGCTATCGCGTGAACGCCACCAAGATGGGCGCCGCGGTGGATGCCCTGTCGGCCAAGCTGATCACCATCCAGGGCGACGGCGACTACGCGGCGGCCAAGGACATGACCGACTCGATGGGCATCATCTCGCCGCAGCTGGCGGAAGATCTCGGGCGCCTGAAGACGGCGAAGATCCCGATCGATATCCGGTTCGAGCAGGGCCTGGAGGTGCTCGGCATCCAGGCACCGCCTGCCGATTCGGTGAACGCACCCACCACGCCAGCGGGCGCGCATTGATTCGCGGCGCGCTGAGCTTTGCCCCGGCGCTGCTGCTGCTTGCTGCCTGCAGCCAGACGAAGCCCGCCACTGCACCCGATGGGTCCGCGGCGGCCAAACACGCTGCCGCCGCGACCGCTGGACCGACCTTGCCGGCGATGATGCCGGCTGCGCGCACGCACGCCCTGCAACATCTCCGCGGCGAGGCGCTGATGGGCAAGGATGGCTACGGCGTGACCCTGTGCGGTGAAACACGCCAACGCATCATCGCACTCGACCCCGAAGCTAGGTCGCAGCTGGAAAACTTCCTGTCCAACGGCGCGCACACCTTCGACGTCGATGGCTGGGGTGAGCGGATCGATGACGGACATGTGCGTTTTGCCAGCTTCGAACGCTTCGGCGTGGAAGGGGCCATTTGCGACTTCGACACCAGCAACTTCGCGTTTCGCGCCATGGGAACCGAGCCGTTCTGGCGCGTTGACGTGACCGGCGCGCTGACCCTGCTCGAGCGGCCCGACCATCCCGCGCTCAGCGGCCCGACCACGGAGCTCAGCCGGTCGGATGGGTCACGAGTCTTCCGGGCGCAGACGTCCTCGGGCACGCTGCAGGTGCGCTTCTCGCCGGGCCCGTGCCACGACGGCATGTCCGAGGCGCAGTACACCTGGCGTTCGGAAGCAAGCCTGGGCACATCGCGTTGGAGCGGCTGCGCATTCCGCGGCGGCGCCAGCCTGCCGCGGTAATCGTGCCGCCGTGACCTCGAGGGCCCGGATCAGCGGACTTCGCTGATCTCGATGCCGTCCATGCCCTGCGACAGGCTGCGCATGTCGCCACCCTGGGCGAGCTTGATCTTCAGGCGCACCTCGTTTTGCGAGTCGGCGAAGCGCAATGCATCCTCGTAACTGATCTCGCCTTCCTGGTAGAGCTCGAACAGGGCCTGGTCGAAAGTCTTCATGCCCAGCTCGGTGGACTCCTTCATCAGGTCCTTGAGCTTGTGGATCTCGCCATCGCGGATGTAGTCGGACATCAACGGCGTGCCGAGCAGGATTTCCATCGCCACGCGCCGACCCTTGCCATCCGGGGTCGGGATCAGCTGCTGCGCGACCACGCCCTTGAGGTTCATGGACAGATCCATCAGCAATTGGTTGCGACGCTCTTCCGGGAAGAAGTTGATCATGCGGTCCATCGCCTGGTTGGCGTTGTTGGCATGCAGGGTGCACAGCACCAGGTGACCGGTTTCGGCGAAGGCGATCGCGTGGTCCATGCCCTCACGGGTGCGGATTTCGCCGATCATGATCACGTCGGGGGCCTGGCGCAGGGTGTTGCGCAGGGCCGCTTCCCAGCTGTCGGTGTCAATGCCGACTTCGCGCTGGGTGATGATGCAGCCCTCGTGCTTGTGCACGAATTCGATCGGGTCCTCGATGGTGATGATGTGGCCCGAGGAATTCATGTTGCGGTAGCCGACCATGGCCGCCAGCGAGGTTGACTTGCCGGTACCGGTGGCGCCCACGAACAGGATGATCCCGCGCTTGGTCATCGCCAGTGTCTTGATGATCGGCGGCAGGTTCAGCTCTTCAATTGTCGGGATGCGCGTCTCGATCCGGCGCAGCACCATGCCCACCTGGTTGCGCTGGTAGAAGCAGCTGACGCGGAAACGGCCGACGCCGGACACGCCGATCGCGAAGTTGCACTCGTGGGTCTTTTCAAACTCCTCGCGCTGCGAGGGGTTCATCACGTTCAACACCAGGTCGCGGCTCTGTTGCGAGGTGAGCGGGGTCTGGGTGATCGGCGACAGTTTGCCGTGGACCTTCATCGACGGCGCCACGCCGGCG
The DNA here is from genome assembly GCA_046596115.1 of Arenimonas sp. Lineage (GTDB taxonomy): Bacteria > Pseudomonadota > Gammaproteobacteria > Xanthomonadales > Xanthomonadaceae > Arenimonas. Next base: position 5,802 of record JBKJMY010000227.1, on the reverse strand, counting down.
GTGATGAACAGATCCGACGCCTTCTTGTGCGCCATCAGCTTGAGGAACGAGGTGAAATCGATGCTGCTCATGAAGGGGGCACTCCAATGTGGCCTGCGACTGGGGGGTCGCGTGGTGCAGCAAGCGCGGGCGGAACATCCGCACGCGCCCTGGACGGTTCACACAGTCATCAATCGAACAGACGCTTGTCCTTGGCGTATTCGCGCGCCATCGGCTTGGTCACCAGGCCGCGCTTGGTCAGGTCCTGCAGGCACTGGTCGAGGGTCTGCATGCCCACGGCCTGGCCGGTCTGGATGGAGGAATACATCTGCGCGACCTTGTCTTCGCGGATCAGGTTACGGATCGCCGGGATGCCGATCATGATCTCGTGCGCGGCGATGCGCCCGCCGCCGACCTTCTTCATCAGTGACTGCGAGATCACTGCACGCAGCGACTCCGACAGCATCGAGCGGACCATCGGCTTCTCGCCGGCGGGGAACACGTCGATGATGCGGTCGATGGTCTTGGCTGCGGACGAGGTATGCACGGTCGCGAACACCAGGTGGCCGGTTTCCGCGGCGGTCAGCGCAAGCCGGATTGTCTCAAGGTCGCGCAACTCGCCAACCAGGATGTAGTCGGGGTCTTCACGCAGCGCCGAGCGCAGCGCCTCGTTGAAGCCATGGGTATCGCGGTGCACCTCGCGCTGGTTGATCAGGCATTTCTGCGAGGTGTGCACGAACTCGATCGGATCTTCGACCGACAGGATGTGGGCGAATTCATTCTTGTTGACGTGGTCGATCATCGCCGCCAGCGTGGTCGACTTGCCCGAGCCGGTTGGCCCGGTGACCAGGATCAGGCCCTGCGGCTGGTTGATCAGCTCGGCGAACACGCGCGGACAGCCCAGTTCCTCGAGCGACAGGATCTGGCTGGGAATGGTCCGGAACACGGCGCCGGCGCCACGGTTCTGGTTGAAGGCGTTGACCCGGAATCGGGCAAGGCCGGGGATCTCGAAGCTGAAGTCGACCTCGAGGAATTCCTCGTAGTCGCGCCGCTGCTTGTCCGACATGATGTCGTACACCAGCGCGTGGACCTGCTTGTGGTCCAGGGCCGGGATGTTGATGCGGCGGACGTCGCCATCCACCCGGATCATCGGCGGCAGGCCGGCCGACAGGTGCAGGTCGGATGCTTTGTTCTTGACCGAAAATGCCAGCAGCTCAGCAATGTCCATCGAGTCTCTCCCTTGGTGTGGGGGTTGGGCCCACACAGCCTCTCGGGGCAGTATAACCCTCCCCTACCAGTGGACAATGCCGGCCATGAACGACCCCGGGCAAGCACGAATACGCGTCCTTCAAGCTCTTGAGAACGCGGCCGCGCAGACTGAACGGCCAGCGGCGCACCTGCTGGCGGTGTCCAAGACCAAGCCGGCCGATGCGATCCGCGCGTTGGCCCTGCAGGGACAGCGCGCCTTCGGTGAGAACTATGTGCGCGAGGCGATGGAAAAGCGCGAGGCGCTTGCCGACCTGGACCTGGAGTGGCACCTGATCGGTCACCTGCAGACCAACAAGGCGCGCGATGCCGCGTCCTGCTTCGACTGGGTACAGTCGGTGGACCGGCTGCGCCTGGTCGAGCCACTGGCCCGGCATCGTCCCGCCGGCCGGCCGCCACTGAATGTACTGGTGCAGGTGAACGTGGATGCCGAGGCCGGCAAGTCGGGCTGTCGCCCAGACCAGGTGCGCGAACTCATGGCTGCCATCGCGGCCGCGCCAAGCCTGCGCCTGCGCGGCCTGATGGCCATCACCGAGCCATTCCCCGAGCTGGAACGGCGGCGCGCGAGCTTCCGTCAACTACGTGAACTGTTCGAGGCGCTGCGCGCCGGGGACGCCGGGATCGACACCCTGTCCATGGGCATGAGCGGGGACTTCGTGCTCGCGGCCGAGGAAGGCGCGACGATGGTGCGGGTCGGCTCCGCCCTGTTCGGGGCCCGGCCAGCGGCCTAGCGTCTTGGTATCCTGCGGGAATGGACGATTTCCCTGACATTGCCTTCATCGGCGGCGGCAACATGGCACGCAGTCTGATCGGCGGCCTGGTCTCACGCGGCTGGCCAGCGGCGCGCCTGCACGTCGCCGAACCCAATGCCCACCTGCGCGAGTCGCTGGCCCGGGAATTCGGCGTGGACACCGGCGCGGACAATGCGCAGGTGGCATCGCGCGCGGCGGTCTGGCTGTTCGCGGTCAAGCCGCAGGTGATGCGCGCGGTCGCCGAGGCCATGGCCGCCACTGCCGCTGCACAGCATCCGCTGGTGATCTCCATCGCGGCCGGCGTGACCGGTGGGCAACTCGATCGCTGGCTGGGTGGTGGGCAGGCCGTGGTTCGTGCCATGCCCAACACACCCGCGCTGCTCGGCGCCGGCGCCACCGGGCTGCATGCCAATGCAAAGGTCGATTCCGCGCAGCGGGCCCTGGCCGATCGCGTGCTGGCGGCGGCCGGAACCACGACATGGATCGCCGATGAGGCGGGCATTGATGCGGTGACCGCCGTGTCGGGCAGCGGGCCGGCCTATATCTTCCTGCTTGCCGAGGCGATGCAAGCTGCCGGGGTCGCCGAAGGCCTGGAGCCCGAGGCCGCGCGCGCCCTCGCCTTGCAGACCATCTTCGGCTCGGCAAGGATGCTGCTCGAAAGCGGCGAGCCGGCCGAGGTGCTGCGCCAGCGCGTGACCTCGCCCAATGGCACCACCCATGCAGCGATCGAAACCTTCGAAGCTGGCGGCTTCCGCCAATTGGTGGCGCGGGCGATTGCCGCTGCGGCTGCGCGCGGCCGCGAACTCTCGCAAGCCAACGAGGCGCCGGGCGAATGAGTCTGCTGCTGGTGCGGCACGGCCAGGCGCGTGCCGGGACCGACGACTACGACCGCCTGTCCGATCGCGGGCGCGAGCAGGCGCGACTGCTCGGCGGCTGGCTCGCAGGCAGTGGGCACGGCATCGCCGGCGTATTGGTCGGCGCGATGCGCAGGCACCGCCAGACTTTGGATGCGATCGCCGAGGGTATCGCCGACGCCGGTGGCACGGCATTGCCCGAGCCGACGGTGGATGACACGCTGGATGAATTCGACCATCGCGCGGTGTTCGACGGCTTCGTGCGCGACAACCCGACCCACGACGCCGTCGTCGGCAGTCGCGAAGGCGGCTTGCTGTCGCTCGGCGCCATGATCCACGCGGCGCTTGGCGCCTGGTCGGAAGACCGGATCGTCGGCGTCCCGGAAACCTGGGCAGCCTTCGGTGATCGCGTCGGGCGCGCCGCGCAGGCGCTGGCCACGCGCGCCACTGGCGATACGCTGGTGGTGAGCTCGGGCGGTGTGATCTCGCGTCTCGCGCAGGCCGCGTTGGGCGCCAACGACCGCGGCGCCGTGGACTTGAACCTCAGCCTGCGCAACAGCGCACTGAGCGAATTCCATGTCCGTCCCTACGGCCTGGCGCTGAGCAGCTGGAACACCCTGCCGCACCTGTGCGATCGGCGTGACCTGTGGACGTACTATTGATCCAGGCCGCCATCGCGCGCGGCAATCTTTGATCGCGGCTGCGGCCGCAGCACGAGGACAGGCACGATGGCCGGATACGACACGGACGACAACAGCAAGGCGGCTGCATCGGGCAAGCCCTCAGGCGGCACCAGTGGGCGCAGCATCGGCGGGCTGTTCCCGATGTCGGACCGGGTCCGCGAGCTCGACGCGCGCCTTGCTCGATTCATCGACGAGCAAGTGCTACCCGCCGAGCGTGAATTCGCCGCATGGGACGAGGATCCGGCGCGCCGCTGGCAGGTACCGCCAGTACTTGAGGAACTGAAGGCAAACGCGCGCGCTGCCCGATTGTGGAACCTGTTCCTGCCCGATGCCGACCATGGTGCCGGTTTGAGCAACCTGGAATACGCGCACCTGGCCGAGCGCATGGGCCGCTCGTTGATTGCGTCGGAAGTGTTCAATTGTTCGGCGCCCGACACCGGCAACATGGAATTGCTGCACCAGTTCGCCAATCCCGACCAGCAGGCGGCCTGGCTCGCGCCCTTGTTGAAAGGCGAGATCCGCAGTGCCTTTGCGATGACCGAGCCGGACGTGGCCTCGTCGGATGCAACCAATATCGGCCTGCCGATTCGCCGCGACGGCCACGACTTCGTGCTCGACGGGCGCAAGTGGTGGACCACCGGCGCCGGTGACCCGCGCTGCAAGCTGCTGATCGTGATGGGCGTAACCGAGCCCGATGCGCCGGCGCACCGCCGCCAGTCCATGGTGCTGGTGCCGATGGATACGCCCGGCGTGGAAATGGTTCGACCGCTTCGCGTGTTTGGCTACGACGATGCGCCGCATGGCCATGTCGAGTTGCGCTTCAGCAGTGTCCGCGTGCCGCAGGCCAATCTTGTGCACACCGCCGGCAGTGGCTTCGAGATCGCCCAGGCGCGGCTCGGGCCCGGCCGCATCCACCACTGCATGCGCCTGATTGGGCTGTCGCAGCGCGCGCTGGAGGCGATGCTGACGCGCGCCGCATCGCGGGTCGCTTTCGGCGTGCCGATCGGGCAACTGGGCATGACCCAGGAAGCGATCGCGCTGTCGCGCTGCGAGATCGAGCAGGCGCGCCTGCTCACCCTGCAGGCCGCCGATGCACTCGACCGCTTCGGCCTGAAAGGCAGTCGCGATCCTTCCGCATCCACGCCCGAAATGCGCGCTGGCGTGCAGCAGGCGCGTGACCTGATCGGCATGATCAAGATCGTTGCACCACGCATGGCCTGCGCGGTGATCGATCGCGCGATCCAGGTCCATGGCGCGGGTGGCTTGTCGCAGGATCATTTCCTGGCCGCCGCGTATGCCGGCGCGCGCTCCTTGCGGTTGGCCGACGGGCCGGACGAAGTGCACATCGCTTCGCTGGCACGCTCGATGCTCAAGGCCTGAACGATGCCGCAGGCGCTGTCGCTGGACTTGCCCGATGCAGCGCTGGCGGAGTATCTCGCGGCCCATGTCCCGGGCTTCCGCGGGCCGCTGTCATCGACCAAGTTCAAGGGTGGGCAATCCAACCCGACCTACCTGATCGAAGCGGCGAGCGGGCGCTATGTCCTTCGGCGCAAGCCACCTGGCGTGCTGCTGGCCTCCGCACACGCGGTGGATCGCGAATTCCGCGCGCTCACCGCCCTGCAGGGCAGCGCGGTGCCGGTGGCGACGCCGCTGCACCTGTGCCGCGACGAGACGATCATCGGCTCGATGTTCTATGTGATGCAATTCATCGACGGCCGGGTCTGCTGGGACCCCTCGCTGCCCGACATGGAACCGGCAACGCGCGGCGCGCATTTCGAAGCGATCACCACCACCCTGGCCGCGCTGCACCGGGTCGATGTCGCCGCGGTCGGGCTGTCCGAATTCGGCAAACCGGGCAATTACTTCGCCCGGCAACTCACACGCTGGAGCGAGCAATATCGCAACAGCGAAACCGGTCCGATCCCGGCGATGGATGCCTTGATCGATACCCTGCCCGCGCGCTGTCCCACCGACGATGGCGTGGGACAGCGCGCGGGCAGGGCATCGATCAAGGCATCCATCGCCAGGATCGGACCGGTTTCGCTGTTGCGATATTGCTCGCTCCAGCGCGTGAGTTGCCGGGCGAAGTAATTGCCCGGTTTGCCGAATTCGGACAGCCCGACCGCGGCGACATCGACCTGGTGCAGCGCGGCCAGGGTGGTGATGATCGCTTCGAAATGTGCGCCGCGCGTTGCCGGTTCCATGTCGGGCAGCGAGGGGTCCCAGCAGACCCGGCCGTCGATGAATTGCATCACATAGAACATCGAG
>JBKJMY010000209.1:0-6404 GCA_046596115.1 Arenimonas sp. | reverse complement strand
ACGGCCTGGAATACAACGCCACCCGCCTGGGCACGATGTTTTGCCAGCGGCGCAACCTGGTGTCTCCCGCCTTCCTGCGAATGGTCTGGGAAATCATGCGCTTCTACCGCGACGCGCCGGCAATGCTGGCCGAACCCGGCGAGGGGCCCGCGCTCGGCGATTACCTCGACGCGCGTGGCTACTCGCAGCTGTTCATCGAAGACCACATCGTGCCCATGGCCTCGGCGCTGTGGTCGTCGCCGGCGTCGACCATCGCGCGCTTCCCGCTCAAGTACCTGCTGCGATTCATGGACAACCACCGCATGCTGCAGGTGGATCATCGCCCCGAGTGGCGCGTTGTCGATGGCGGCTCGTCCACCTACGTGCGCGCCATCCAGGCTGACTGGCGCGCCCAGGTGCGGCTGTCGTCGCCCGTGCGCAGTGTGCGTCGTACGGACGCCGGGGTGCTGCTGGCGACGCGGGATGGCGAGGAGCCATTCGACCAGGTCGTGCTTGCCTGCCATTCCGACGATGCGCTGGCACTGCTCGCCGATCCCGATGCCGAAGAGGCCTCGGTGCTCGGTGCGATCCAGTACCAGGACAACGACGCCGTCCTGCACACTGATGCGCGCCTGCTTCCCACGCGTCGCGCCGCCTGGGCCGCCTGGAACGCGCATGTCCCGGCGGCGGCCGATGCGCCGTGCACGGTCAGCTACTGCATGAACATCCTGCAGTCGCTGGAATCGCAGGAGCCGTTCGTTGTCACGCTCAATCGCAGCGCCGACATCGCGCCCGAGCGCGTGCTTGCACGGATGCGCTACCGGCATCCGGTCTACAGCCACGCCAGCGTCGCCGCGCAGGCAATGCGTGCGCGGATCCAGGGTCGCCGACGCACCTGGTTCGCAGGGGCCTATTGGGGCTTCGGCTTCCACGAAGACGGCCTGCGCAGCGGCGTGGACGTCGCCACTGCGCTCGGGGAAACCTGGTGAGCGCCCTGCACAGCGCGATCTACGAGGGCAGGATCATGCATCGGCGGTTCCGGCCGGTGGCGCACGAATTCAGCTATCGGATCTTTCAGTTGTACATCGACCTGGACGAGCTGCCGCGGCTTTTCCGCGGGCGCTGGCTGTGGTCGCTGGAGCGGCGCAATCTCGCCCAGTTCAGACGTGCTGATTACTTCGGCGACCCCTCCGTGCCGCTCGATGTCGCCGTGCGCAACCATGTGCAGGCGCAGCTCGGGTACCGGCCGACCGGACCGATCCGCCTGCTTACCCATGCACGCTACTTCGGGGTGCGGATGAACCCGGTCAGTCTCTACTATGGCTTTGCCGACGACGGCACGACCCTGGAATGGATGCTCGCCGAGATCACCAACACCCCCTGGGACGAGCGGCATGCCTACTTGCTTCCGGTGTCGGATGCGCAGGCGCATGGCAGGGCCCTGCACTGGTCATTCGACAAACGTTTCCATGTCTCCCCCTTCCTTCCGATGGACCGCGCCTACCATTGGGCAATCACGCCCCCGGACGAGAAGCTGCACGTGCACATGGACGTGGATGGCGCTGGGGGCCGCGACTTCGACGCCACCCTGGTACTTGAGCGCCGCGCGTGGACCGCAGGCGCGCTCGCCAGCTCCCTTGCCCGCTATCCGCTGATGACGGCGAAGGTCGCGGCAGCCATTTACTGGCAGGCAGCGCGCCTTTGGCTCAAGCGCGTGCCGTTCCAGCCCCATCCCCGAAACCCGCCTTCCCTGCATGACGGAGTTGCCGATGAGCAGTCCCGCTGAATTGATCGATACTCGAACCGCGCCGCCCGCTGCGGGGTTGGACCGGTTCCTGCGACGCAGGACTCTCCAGGCGCTTGACGCCATGCGCGGCGGCCAGGTCCGGCTGCGCGAAGGCGACGACGACATCCTGCTCGGTACGGCCGATGGTGACGACCCGCTGCAAGTCGTGCTGCGGGTGCGCAATGCCGCCTTTTGGCGCCAGCTTGCCAGCAACGGGTCGGTCGGCGCGGGCGAGTCGTTCATGGATGGCGACTGGGAGTGCGACGACCTGGTCGCGCTGGTGCGGCTGCTGGTGCGCAACCGCGACCTGCTCGACGGGATGGACAGCGGCCTTGCCCGACTCGGTGGTTGGGCCATGCGTGCCGCGCACGCGTTGCGACGGAACACCCGCGCCGGCAGCCGGCGCAATATCGCCGCCCACTATGACCTCGGCAACGAATTCTTCCGCCTGTTCCTCGACCAGAACCTGATGTACTCGTCGGCGATCTTTGCCTCGCCCTCCGAGTCGCTGGAGCAGGCTTCGACGCGCAAGCTCGATCGCATCTGCGACAAGCTCGACCTGCGCGCCGACGACCACCTGGTCGAAATCGGCACCGGATGGGGTGGCATGGCCCTGCATGCAGCGCGCACGCGCGGCTGCCGGGTCACCACGACCACCATTTCGCGCGAACAGCACGCGCTGGCCACCGCACGCATCGCCGAGGCAGGCTTGTCGGACCGCGTGCAGCTCCTGCTCAGCGACTACCGCGACCTGCAGGGCACGTTCGACAAACTGGTCTCGATTGAAATGGTCGAGGCGATCGGGCACCAGTACCTCGACACCTATTTCGCGACGTGCGCGCGCCTGCTCCGGCCGGGCGGCCTCGCCCTGGTACAGGCGATCACCATCGAAGACCATCGCTATGCGCAGGCGCTCACCTCGGTGGACTTCATCAAGCGCCACGTCTTCCCGGGCAGCTTCATCCCCTGTGTGAGCGCGCTGGTCGGTGCGGCGGCGCAATCGGGTCCGCTGCGGCTGCTCAACCTGGAGGACTTCGGGCACAGCTACGCCTTGACGCTGCACCACTGGCGCCATCGCTTCGCGCAGCAGCGGGAGGCGGTGCGCGCGCAAGGTTATGACGAGCGCTTTGCGCGGATGTGGGAGTTCTACCTGTGTTACTGCGAAGGCGGTTTCATCGAACGCGCCATCAGCGACGTGCAGCTGTTGTTCTGCACCCCGGGGCAACGCCGCGCCGACTACTTGCCCGGCCTGTGAAGACATCGACCTTCCCGGGTGCAAGCCTGCTCAACGCAGTGGGCTACCAGTTGGTATGGATCGCCGCCGTGGCGGGTGCCGGCGCGCAACACCGGTGGCTTGGCCCGTTGGCGGCGCTATTGTTTGCAGTCGTCACGCTGGCTTTTGGCGGCAAGGCACGCGCGGACCTGCGCACGCTCGCCCTCGCCTTGCCGATGGGCTTCGCGCTCGACAGCGCATTCGCGGCGTCCGGCTGGATGGTTTATGCGCAATCCTGGGCCTGGCCGTGGGCTTGGGCGGCGCCGCTGTGGATCTGGGCCATCTGGTCAGCATTTGCGCTCACGCTGAATCATTCGCTTGCCTTCCTTGGCGAGCGGCTGGGCTTGTGCGCCCTGCTTGGCGCGGTTGGCGGGCCGCTGGCGTACTGGACGGCCGCAGGCGCCTTGGGGGCCGTGGACTTCGCCCGGCCGGTGTTGCAGGTCATGATCGCCCTCTCGGTGGCCTGGGGCATCGTCCTGCCCGTGATGGTCGGGCTCAACCACCGTTGGTCCTCCGCCTCCGCCCCCGCCCCCGCTTGGAGCACGCCATGACTCTGCTGCCCTTCCTCGGCCTATGCTGGATCGTGTCGGCGATCGTGATGACGCTTGTCTGGATGCTCTCCATGCGCGTCCGCAACCTCGGCTACGTCGATGTCGCCTGGGCTGGATTGATGGCCCTGTGCGCACTGCTGGCGGGCGCGCTGGCGCCGGGCGCCGAATTGCCCCGCGGTCTGGTTGCGCTGTTCGGCAGCGTCTGGGGCGCGCGCCTGAGCCTGCACCTGCTCACGCGGGTATTGCACGAAGCCGAAGACGGTCGCTACCAGGACCTGCGCGCGCGCTGGGGCGACAGCCCACTTCGCTACTTCGCCTTCTTCCAGGCGCAGGCCTTGGTCGTCGCATTGTTCAGCATTCCCTTCTTCGCGGCGGCGGCGCATCCTGGTTATGCCAGCCTGGCCTTGCCGCTGGCGGCCGTCGCGGTATGGCTTGCGTCGGTGACTGGCGAGACCGTCGCCGACCAGCAGCTGGCAGGATTCCGCGCTGATCCCGACCATCGCGGGCAGACCTGTCGCGTCGGGCTATGGTCCTGGTCGCGCCACCCCAATTACTTCTTCGAATGGCTGCAGTGGTTCGCCTATGTGCTGCTCGCGGCCGGGGGACCCCTGTTTGGCTGGAGCCTGGTCGGCCCGGTGGTGATGCTGCTGTTCCTGTACCGGGTCAGTGGCATTCCCTGGACCGAAGCCCAATCACTGCGCTCCCGCGGCGATAGCTACCTTCGCTACCAGCAAGAAGTCAGTGCGTTCATTCCCATGCCGCCACGCGGCGACAACGACTGAGGAGGCACGATGTCCCTGATTGACCTGAGCGAACGCGCAATGCTGCCCGACGCACTCATTCGCGCCGGCATCCGCCGCTTGTGCGCCCGCCGGCTCAATGAGGAAGGCGCGGGCGACATCGCGCGCGCCGATGCCCGGTTTCGCAGTTTGCTCGACGAACTTCGCCGCAGCCCGATTGCCATCGAAACTGCAGCTGCCAACGCCCAGCACTACGAATTGCCGACGCGATTCTTCCAGCTGTGCCTCGGCAACCGGCTCAAGTATTCGGGCTGCTTCTATCCCACCGGGGCGGAAACGCTCGACCAGGCCGAGGCCGCGATGCTGGCGCTGTACGGCGAGCGCGCAGAGTTGGCTGACGGGCAACGCATCCTCGAACTCGGCTGCGGCTGGGGTTCGCTGACGCTGTGGATGGCCGAGAAATTCCCGACGGCGCGGATTACCGCAGTGTCCAACTCGGCGACCCAGCGCGCGCACATCGAAGGCCAGTGCGCTCGGCGCGGATTTTCCAACGTCCAGGTGCTCACGCGCGACGTCAACAGCCTGGAACTGGAACCCGCATCGTTCGATCGTTGCGTATCAGTGGAGATGTTCGAGCACATGCGCAACTACGACAGCCTGCTCGGCCGCATAGCGGCCTGGCTGGCGCCCGGTGGCAAGCTGTTCGTGCACATCTTCTGCCATCGTTACCTGATGTATCCATTCGAGACCACGGCGGGCGACGACTGGATGGGGCGGCATTTCTTCACCGGCGGACTGATGCCCTCGGCGGATACGCTGCTGCACTTCCAGTCAGCGCTCGAGCTGGAGCAACGCTGGATGGTGGCGGGCACGCACTATGAGCGTACGGCGAACCACTGGCTGGCCAACCAGGACAGCAACCGGGACGAGGTCTTGGCCGTCCTCACGGAGGCCTACGGCGCCGACGAGGCACAGCGTTGGGCACAACGCTGGCGAATGTTCTGGATGGCCTGCGCGGAGCTGTTCGGTTACAACGACGGCAACGAATGGCAGGTGGCGCACTACCGCTTCGTCAGGCGCAACTGACCGGGCTGGATCTGCAGGCGGGCAATGGGCCCACAGCCGCAGTCCTGCGCTGCAACTTCGTGTCAGGGTGTCGAGGTCGCCGGCGTTGCACTGCCATTCGCCACGGTTACGGCCGCAGTGCCGCCAGCTGCATTACCTCCAGCCGTATTGCCGCCAGCCGTATTGCCGCCAGCTGCCTTGCCGGTCGCGACATGGATGCCTTTGGCCTTCATCCAGGCCTCGAACTCGGCTGCAGTCATCTGGCGACCATTCTGGCGCATGTCGAAACGCCAAGGCGTGTTGTCATCCTTGGTCAGTGGCACATACACACCCGGCGCCGCAGCCGCGGGCAAGCGCAGCAGGGCCAAGGCATCCGCGGCCGCAATGCAGGACGGATCGATAATCGGCACCCGGATCATTTCCGGGGCGACGGTGCTCATTCCGGTTTCCGGCTGAAGCAGCGCGGGCGCGAGGCAATCGGATGCAAGTGCGGGCGATGCCGCAACCACGAGTGCGAGCGTCAGCACGAATCGAGCGGGGGTCATGGCAGATTGTCCGGCGAGGCGACGCTGGAGCATAGTCCGCGCCACGGCGTCGCGGCAACCGCAGAAATCTGAAGCGTACGACTCGGCGGCACAAAATAAATGAAGCCCGGCACAAGGCCGGGCTTCGGGTTTTGCGGCTGTAGACCAGATCAGTTCTGGACGTTCAGCTCGGTGCGGCGGTTCTTGGCGCGGCCTTCCGGATTATCCGAACCATCCTCGTTTGTGTTCGGGGCGATCGGACGGCTCTCGCCGTAGCCGGTCGGACCCGCAAGGCGGCCGGCGTCGATGCCGTGGCCGGTCAGGTAGTCATACACCGCGTGGGCGCGGCGGTCCGACAGACCCTGGTTGTACTCTTCGGTACCGATCGAGTCGGTGTGGCCGGCGACTTCGACGCGCAGCTGCGGGTACTTGCCGAGGATGGCGATGGCCTCATCGAGGATCGCAACCGCGTCAGGACGCAGGGTC
>JBKJMY010000150.1:0-6478 GCA_046596115.1 Arenimonas sp. | reverse complement strand
TTCGGCATCGAGCACGCGATCGACCAGCAGGCGGCGCGTCGACAGGTCCGGGCCGATGACCGCGGTGCGAATTTTGTGGAAGTGCGCGCGCAATACGCGCGAGGTTTTGCGCACGCTGCGTTCATGCGGCAGTTCTTCGGCCAGGATGTCGCGCACGCGCACGCTCGGCGAGAACTGCACGACCGTATCGCGGCCGTTGAGCAGGATCGCCAGCAAGCGACGCGAGCGTCCGACCAGCGCCCAGTGTTCGGAGAACAGGACCGAGAACCAGCCAGATTGCCGGGCCGGCGCGCGACCGACGAAGATCGACACCGGCACCAGTTGCACGTCGAGCCCGGGCGAGACGCGGTGCGAGGTCAGCAAGCGCGACAGGGCCTGGGAGTAGCTCTTGGTGCGCGGCCCCTGGGTGACCCCGGCGCCACGCCGCGACAGCGCAACATAGGCGCGCTTGCGCCCGAGCGGATCGCCGGGCAGCGGTGCAAATGGCGAGGGCAGGCCGGCTTCGCGGCAGGCGCGATCCAGGATCAGCGCGTTGGACAGGCCGTAGTGCTCAAGCACGTAGCAGACCGGGCGGTCGAGCGCGAACGGCGGCACGCTGGGTTCGCGCTTGATGACGATCCACGGCGCCAGCACGCGCTCCATCAGGCGCGCCCACCACGGCGGCCGCGCCATCGGTACGTGCACCGCGTGGACTGGCGGCAACGCGGCGCCCGGTTCGGCGGCGGGCGGCGGCAAAGGCGCGGCGGGCGGCGGCAAAGGCAGGTCGGGCTGGTCGGGCTGGTCGATCATGGCGTCGCGGCCTGCGGCTCGGCCGGCATCGGGCTGGCCGGCAGCGGCTTTGCCAGCTCGGCTTCGGCGCTGGTCACGGCGTCATAGCTGTACCAGCGGCCATCGCGACGGAGCAATTCCATTTCAAAGCGGACGGTCTGGCCGAGCAGGGGATAGCTCACCTCCACCGTGGCGCGGTCGCCTTCAGCGGACACCAGATGCGCTGACAGGGCGGCCAGTGAGGCGTCCATGTCCAAGCCGTAGATGCGCGCCATCTGCTTGAGACCGGCCAGGGCCAGCCCAGCCTTCTCCAGGGTTGGGATCATGTCCAGCTGGCGCTTGGCCGCAAGGGTTGGCACATCGATCCGCCGGGCGGTCGAGATCAGTACCTTGATCGCCGCCTCGGCCCGGGGGCGGTCAGACAGCAGCTTTGGAGTCATCCAGCCCAGCAGCGCCGCGCTGACCGCCTTGGCATGGGACTTTTCGGCCGGACTCAGCGTGCCGTTGGACTGGATCAAGCCATTGGCCAACATGCCGCCAGTTGCCTGCATCAGCGGCCATTGTGCGCCGATCTCGCGGTCAAATTTTCGCATCTTGGCATTGAAGTCCCGATACAGGGAGCGCTCGGCATCGGCGGCGGTCAGGCGCTGCATCCATTTGGCGTAGTCGGCCCGCTGCTTGTCGGTGGGGGCCGGCCCAGCGTTCCGCCGGGCCCGCCAGGTGGCTGCAACCTGCCGGTACAGCGCCGGCGGCATCGATAACCGGGAATAGCGCACCAGATCGTTCTGGCGCAGCGCGTCGGCCATGCCACGCACCGCCGCCACCGGATCGCCGGGCGCAACGACCTCGCGCCGGCAGCCGGCCACCAGCGTGAGCAGGGCCAGGCAGAGGGCAAGCAGCAGGGCGGTGGCGCGCAATCGCGGCATCAAGGTATCGGCTGGGTCGGGGAGGGAAATTTAGCAGATCGGCCGGATGCGCCCGGCCAAGCCCGCTGCCGCCCCGATCAGTAGCGCAGCGCGTCCAGCTTGTTGGCGCGGCGCTCGCCGGCCGGGGTGGACCAGGCGTTGTTGAACAGCGCCGGCTCCCAACTGCCATAGGTCGGGCCCGGGAGCACGAACCACCGCTCGCCGACCCAGCCCAGGTAAGGACGGATGGCCTGCTCGCGGCCTTCGCGCGTATTGGCCACCACGGTGACGAAATCGCCGAGCTGGTCGCCGATCTGCATCAGCACCCGGTGGGTCTTGCCCACCAGCTGGCGGCGGCAATTTTTCTCCGAGCCGTCCGCTTCGCAGCCGTCCACGATGGTGCCCAGGCCGAGGAACTGGCTGTCGTCCTTGATCGGAAAACCGTCCTTGCGCAGGTTTTCGACCGTGGCCTGGCCCTGGTCGGCGGTGCGGTTGGACAGGTAGTACACGGTGACGCCGCGCGCGGTGACCGCGCGGACGAACTCGAGCGCACCGGGCACGGGCCGGGCCGCGCGCTCCATGACCCAGTCGTTCCACGTGGCGTCGTTGTAGGACGCGCCACTGCGCACCAGGCGCGCCTGGTAGGGGCTGTTGTCGAGCACGGTTTCGTCCACGTCCACGATGATCGCCGGTGGCAGGCCGGCGGCGACGTTGACGCGGTCCTCGCGCGGCAGCGCGTCCCACGACGGCGTCTTCAGCGCCTGGTCCAGCTGCGCCAGCGCGATGCGGTAGGCCTGACCGGCCAGCAGACGGTACTCAACCGAGGTCTGCACCCAGGCGACCGCATTCATGTTGTCGTTGGGCTGCGGTCCAGCGGGGGCTGCCGGTAGCACCTCGACCGAGGCGGTTGGTTCGGGCGTGGCGAGCGCTTGCGGCGGCAGGGTGTTGCAGCCGGTCAGCACGGCGAGCAGGAGGGCGGGGGTCAACAGCCGGCGAGTATCCATGGGGGTTCCAGGAACGTGAAGATGGGCCATTGTCGCAAATCGTGCCGCCCCGGGCAGCGCGGCAGCGCTGACCCGGTCCACGGCGCGATCAAATCCCAGCGACTCCGACAGTCGGTCAAGCGCGAGATTCGGCCCCGCACTGGTGCGGATCAAGTCCTGGATCTCCAAATCCGGTTCGCTTCGCGCAAGCTCCGATTCCAGTTCACCGGCGATGCGTCGGTGGGTTGGGAGTCGGTCGCTTGGAAGTCGGTGGCTTGGGCGTCGGTCGGACCGGCGCTCAGGAGTCGCCGGCTCAGCTGTCGAAAAAGGCCGCCAAGTCCTTGAGCGCGGCGCGGCCGCGCTCCTTCTTCTGCACCAACTCGGCCTCGGGATCGGCACCGTCGCGCTGCAGGTCGCCGGCGGGCAGTTCGTCGAAGAACCGGCTTGGCAACAGGTTGAGGGTTTCCCCCCAGCGCGCAATCTGCGCGCCATGCGAGAGCACCAGGCGTTCCTTGGCCCGGGTGATGCCGACATAAAACAGGCGCCGCTCTTCTTCCAGGCTGCCTTCGGCCACCGCCTGCTCATGCGGCAGGGTGCCGTCCTCGCAGCCGATGATGAACACCACGCGGAACTCCAGGCCCTTGGCGCCGTGCAGGCTCATCAATCGCACCTGGTCGCCAGGCTCGCCGCGATCGGCATGGGTGAGCAGGGCCAATTGCGCAGCCAGTTCCGCGACGCCGCCGGTACTGCGCGCGGCAGCGGCGTCTGCGCGGTTGCCGCCACGTGCGCCGTCGAACCACTGCGCCAGCTCGTCGAGGTTTTCCTTGCGCCGCAGATAGGTCGCATTGTCCTTGCACTGCGCGCGCAACGCGGCCAGCAGGCCGGAACGCTCGACCAACTCGTTCACCAGGACAGATGGCGAAACCCGCGTCGCCTGCTCCCGCAACTTGTGCAAAATCTGACTGAACTCCGCCAACCCATTCGCCGCGCGCGGCGTGAGCTGCTTGAGCAAGCTGATATTGTCCGCCGCCTGCGACAAGGGCAGATGCGCCTGCTGCGCGAGCAGCGACAGCTTCTCCAGCGTGGTCGAACCCACCTCGCGCTTGGGCGCCGCGATTGCGCGCAGGAACGCCGCATCATCATCGGGATTGGCCAGCACGCGCAGCCAACTCAGTGCGTCCTTCACTTCGGCGCGCTCGAGGAAGGCGGTGCCACCGCTCAGGTGGTAGGGCACGCGCAGCAACTGCAGCGCTTTTTCCAGCGGACGCGACTGGTGGTTGCCGCGGAACAGGATGGCAAACTCGCCCCAGGGAATTTCCTTGGCAATGTGCAGGTAGGAAATCTCCGCGGCCGCGCGCTCGGCTTCGTGCGCGTTGTCCTTGCAGGCCCAGATCCGCACCGGCTCGCCGTCGCCATGCTGGCTCCACAGTTTCTTTGGATGCACATGCGGGTTGTTGGCAATCAGCGTGTTGGCGCAGCGCAGGATGCGCGCGCTGCAGCGGTAGTTCTGTTCCAGCTTGACGACTTTGAGCTGCGGGTAATCGCTGCCGAGCAGGTCAAGGTTTTCCGGGTTGGCGCCGCGCCAGGCGTAGATGCTCTGGTCGTCGTCGCCCACGCAGGTCAGCGCGCCGCGCGGCCCGGCCAGTTGCCGCAGCAGGCGGTACTGCGCGCCGTTGGTGTCCTGGCATTCGTCCACCAGCAGGTAGCGGATGCGTTCGCGCCACGCCGGTGCCAGCTCGGCATCACTTTCGAGCAATTCCAGCGGCAACCGGATCAGGTCGTCGAAATCCACCGCGTTGAAATTCTTCAGGCGCGACTGGTAGC
Organism: Arenimonas sp.; assembly: GCA_046596115.1. GTDB lineage: Bacteria > Pseudomonadota > Gammaproteobacteria > Xanthomonadales > Xanthomonadaceae > Arenimonas. The sequence goes on along the minus strand of JBKJMY010000150.1, from coordinate 1,998 downwards.
GCGCATACAGCGCCGCCGCCTCGCGCTCGGGCGCGCTGCGTGCCGCCTCGGCGGCCTGCTCCGGCGACAGGCCGAGGTTCTTGGCTTTGGACATCAGCCCGCGCAGCCGCTCGAGCACATCCTTTTTTGCGCCCGGCGGCGCCATGTCCTTGACCACGCCGAGTTGATCGTCGCCATCGAAAATTGAAAAGCCGCGGCGCAACCCGGCGCGCGCATGTTCGATCTGCAGGAAGCGAAGGCCCAGCGAATGAAAGGTCGAGATGATCAGCCCCTCGGCCTTGTCGCCCTTGACGCGGCGGGCGACGCGCTCGCGCATCTCGCGCGCCGCCTTGTTGGTGAAGGTGATCGCTGCGATGTGCCGGGCTTCATTGCGCCCGCTGGCGACCAGATGCGCGATTTTCTCGGTGATGACGCGCGTCTTGCCACTGCCCGCGCCGGCGAGCACGAGCAGGGGACCGTCGGTGTATTCGACGGCGAGGCGTTGGGAGGGGTTGAGGCCGGACATCCGGCAGACAGTTTATCGGGTCGGGACTCTAGCGCCGGCCGCTATCATGGCGACGTTGATCACAGAGCCAGCCCCCGCGCCATGACGATCCCGCACTCCGCGCCGCGCCCGCTGGCGCCGCGCTTGATTCCGCTGGCCTGCCTGGCCGTCGTTTTGCTGGCCGTCGTATTGCTGGCCGGCTGTGGCAAGAAGCCGGCCGACGCCGGGGCCGCCCAGGCCGGCGGCACCAGCGCTGCTGCCGCCAGCGCCAGCATGGCCGTCACCCTGGCCCCGGTGGTCGCGAGCAACGTCCAGCATGGCGTGATCGCCTCTGGACCAGTCACCGCGTGGGAAGAGATGCAACTGGGCGTGGAACTCAGCGGCTTGCGCGTGACCGCACTGCATGTTGATGTCGGCCAGCAGGTGGCGCGTGGCCAGGTGTTGCTCGAGCTCGACCATCGCACCGTGGATAGCGAGCTGCGCCAGGCGCAGGCCGCGCAGGTGGAAGCCGCGTCGGGGGTGAAGCTGGCCGAAGTGAACCTGGGTCGCGGCGCGGCGCTGGCCAAAAGCCAGCTGATCAGCGCCAGCGCGCTGGACCAATTGCGCGCCAGCCTGGTCCAGGCGCAGGCGCGCGAGGCGACCACCCGCGCGCAGCGCGACGGCGTACAGCTCAAGCGTGACTTCACCAGCTTGCGCGCGCCGGACGCCGGCATCATTTCGCGCCGACTGGTGCAGCCGGGACAAGTGGTGAGCGCCGGCAGCCAGTTGCTCGGGCTGATCCGCCAAGGCCGCCTGGAATGGCGGCCGGAACTGTCCGAGGCCGAACTCGCGCGCGTTTCGATCGGTGATGCGGTGCGCTTGCGCGACGCCCTCGGCGCGGACGTTGAGGGGCGGGTTCGGGCCGTGTCGCCCGGGGTGGATAGCGCGCAGCGCACGGGCACCGTGTACGCAGACTTGCCACTGCCTGGCGCGCTCAAGGTCGGCACCTTCATCGAGGGCCGCATCCTCACCGCGTCCGCGCCCGGACTGGTGGTGCCCGCGTCCGCGGTGCTGATGCGCGACGGCTACGCCTACGTGTTCACCGTGGATGCCAAAAATATCGCCCACCGGATCCGCGTTCGCCTGGGTGAGCGCAGCGGCGAGTCGGTCCAGATCGCCGAGGGCGTGAAAGCTGGCGATAGCGTGGTGTCGAGCGGCGCTGGATTCCTGGCCGATGGCGACAGTGTCCGCGTGGTTGTGGAACCAACGGTGGGAGCGGCTTCAGCCGCGATGCGGTCTGTGGGAATCGCGGCTGAACCCGCTCCCACAGTTGGTTCCATAGCTGCGCCCGCAGTTGCGCCCACAGTTGCTGCAACAGTCAGCGTGGCGCGATGAACTTTTCGGCCTGGGCAATCCGCCGGCCACTGCCGGCACTGATGATCTTCTTCGTGTTGTGCGTGGCCGGCCTGTGGGGTTTCCACAAATTGCCGATCGCGCGCTTTCCCGATATCGCCTTCCCGATGGTGACGGTGACC
>JBKJMY010000083.1:0-3098 GCA_046596115.1 Arenimonas sp. | reverse complement strand
GTCCCGCGCATACCGCTGGCGCCTGCCCCGGTGCTGACCGACGCCGAGCGCATCGCACGCGGCGTCGCATTTTCGCAGGAGCTCGCACGCCGGCGCACCGTGCGTGACTTCGCCAGCACGCCGGTTCCCCGCGCCGTGATTGAAGCTTGCCTGCGTGCCGCCGGCTCTGCCCCCAGCGGTGCAAACCAGCAGCCGTGGCATTTCGTGGCGGTATCGGATCCGGCATTGAAATCGCAGATCCGCTGCGCGGCCGAAGCCGAGGAGCGCGAGTTCTACGCACGTCGCGCACCGGACGAATGGCTGGCCGCGCTCGCGGCGATCGGCACCGACGAACACAAGCCCTTCCTCGAGATTGCGCCATGGCTGATCGCGGTGTTTTACGAGCGCACTGGCCCGGAACGCGATGGCCACAAGTCCAAGCGCTATTACCCGCATGAATCCACCGGCATCGCCTGCGGCTTGCTGATCGCTGCCTTGCATCGCTGCGGGCTGGCGACCCTCACCCATACGCCCAGCCCGATGGCCTTCCTCAACCAGTTGCTCGGGCGCCCGAAGCACGAGGTGCCCTACCTGTTGCTGGTAGTCGGGCTGCCTGCGGTCGATTGCCTGGTGCCTGATATCGGGCGCAAGCCGCTGGACACGATCGCCACCTTCCTCGAGCCGGTGCCGACGACATGACGGCGGCCCTGGCCGCCGTGTTGTTGTTGGCGGTGGTGGGCCTGGTGGTGTTGCTGGCCAAGGCCATCGCACAGAACGACGGCCTGTTGCGCAAGGTGCGCGCCAGCGGCCGGCCGGTGCGGATGGTGCTGGGTAGTGCATTGTCGATGTGGAGTCCGCTGGGCGTGGTGATCGTGCTGTTGTCGTTTGCATCCAATCGCCTGGGTGGCGGCGCGGTGCAGGCAGGCTATCGATGGACGACTCTGGATGCGTATTGCGTCGTCGCCGGCTTGCCGTCGCAACTGGTGGTGCCATGCACTGGCCTTGGGCGGCGAATCGCGCGTACGGATGTGCATCTCGCGGGTCGGGTGGCGGATCTGGATGCGTTGGTGTCGCAGCGATACGCGCGGGTGCGCCGCGACTTGCCCGGCATGCCGGTGGCCGCGCTGCAGGCCCTGGCGGCGGACCGCGCCGCCCTGGCTGCGTCGCTCTCGCCGCCGGCGATTCTTGGCCTTGAACGCGCACCCGAAGACGATCCTCAGCTTGAACGGATGAAGCGCGCGCTGCTTGCTGAATTGGCCTCGCCTCCCGCGCCGGCGCCGGGGCTGCTCGACATGCTCGGTTTTGGCACCGCGCGCGAGGACCATGTACGACGCCTGCGTGCACTGACCGCCCAGCTCCTGGCGCGACGGGAGCAGGTCAATGCCCAGGCCTATGGAAGCTTGTCTGCGGCAGAGCAGGGACGATTGTTCCTGCGCCATCGCTTGTCGCACCAGCTCAGGATCGCGGCGCCGGAGATTGATCCGGCGGGTCATGCGGCATTGGCGCGGATCGTGACGTCGGCAGTGGGCGACGGTCCGGTTCCCGGCGACGCACTCTTGCAGGCGCGGACGGCGCTCGCCTTGCTGCTGGCGCGCGGCGAAGCCACGACCGCGCAGCTGGTCGAGCGCGAGGCTGGCACGCGCAAAGGCGCCATCGGGCTCGGCATCGCACTCGCACCGCGGCAACTGTGCACACTCGCCACGCCAGCACAGGGACCGTGGCCGGCATCGAACGGCGGGACCTTTGATTGCGCGTTGCTTGCCGGTGCGTCCACCGAGCTGCATCTGCAGGGGCTTGGCTTCCACGACAGCGTGCGCCGCTCACTGGATCGTTGGTTCGACGCTGCGGCAGGCGAGGGGGCACGGGATCTTGGCGCACTGAGCCTGGATGGCATGGCAGCGTCCGGCGATAGCGGCAGCGTGGCGCGCGCGATCGAAGCCGCCGTGCCGGACCGTGTCGCACTCGGACGGTCGGACTGCGGCTGGACTCGCCCGGGCGGCTGCGCAGCCAATGCCTCGCGCGCCGCGATGGAAGAGGCCATGGCTGCGGCGCTCAGCGAGGCATCGACACGCTCGGCGCATGCAGCGGGTGCCGCGACCGGCGAGGTGGCCGAGTCACTCGATGCGCGTATCGGCGCTGCGCTGCTGGGCATGGACGCACGACTGGACGCGACTCGGCACGGCGCACTCGAATTCACCGACCGGCTGTTCCTGATTGGCAACCTGCTGCGCCTGATCGGCTGGCTGGCCGTGTTGCTGGTGACGGTGAAGAGCTTCCTGTATGTGCTGGCGCTGGAAGTGTTCCGTAGCGATGGCGAGCTGAGCTTGGGCTTTGACGGTGCGCCGGCGATCCAGGGCAACTATCGCGCGGCCAAGCGCCTGACCATCGAGTGCGATTCCCCTGGCCCGCTGATCACGCGCAAGCAGTTGTCCAATGCAGAAAATGAAGTGCGCTTCGCGCCATGGCCGGGCTCGGCGCCGATCGGTCGGATCCTGTCGGGCTGCTATTTCCTGTTCACCCGCGGCCGTTTCCTGGCTGACGCCGGACACCAGCCGGCGCCGGGGCAGGCGGCAACTGGCATGGTGGCGTCGGCCAGCGGTGGCCAATCGATTGTCGCCTGGCGATTGCAGCCGGGCGAGGAGGTGGTGTTCCGCTACCGGGATTTCTTCGGTGCCAGCGAAAATCTGCAGCTCGACTCGGAAATCAGCCTGCGCCTGTCCACGCTGCTGCTGGGCCGGGTGCTGTTCCGGATTGCGCGTTGCGAGCAAGGCGAGGGCCTGTTGCTGCTCAAGGCCGACGTCGAGGCGAACGAACATGACGACCTGCGCGCCATCCCGCCGGAGCGGATGCTGGCATGGAACCGCCATGCGCGCTTCACCGTGCATAGCGGGCGCACGGCGTGGACCACCCTGCTCAATGGCTACACCCTTGTTCGCAGCCCGGCGACCGACGGGCCACCGGGCCGGATCCTGGTATCCAGCGCGGAGGTTGGATCGCTGCTCGGCAGCCTGCGTTTCGTCCGGCGCATCTTCCGCGCCATCTTCTGAACCCGGTCCCGGTCCCGGCCACGGTCCCAGTCCCGGCCATGGCGATGGCGATGGCGATGGCCACGGCCTCCC
>JBKJMY010000057.1:0-3289 GCA_046596115.1 Arenimonas sp. | reverse complement strand
CCTGGCAGTGGTGGCAGGGCAAGGGCACACACCACCAGGAAGAGGCGGCGACGCAATTCCACGCCTACACCCAGGCGCTCGAAGCCAAGGATGCGGCCAAGGCCAAGACTTTCGAGTCCCAGCTGGCGGACAAGTACGCTGATACTCCGTATGCACAGTTGGCCGTGCTGCGGCAGGCCGCGTTCCTTCAGTCAAACAACAAGACGGCAGAAGCGATCGGCGTGCTGAGCTCGGCTGAATCCTCGTTCCAGCGCGGGGAGTTCAAGGAACTGCTCGAACTGCGTCTTGCCCGCCTGCAGCTGATCGCAGGCAAGCCAGTCCTGGCGCTCAAGCAGCTCGATGCGATCGGTGCCAAGCCCCTGTATCCGGCCATTGCTTCCGAACTGCGCGGCGACGCGGCTGCCGCACAGGGCAAGCGTGACCAGGCGCGCGCCGCCTATGAGCAGGCGCTGACCCTTCTTGACCAGGCAGCGCCCACGCGCGCACTGCTGGAACTCAAACTGATTGACGCAGGCGGCCAGCCGCCTGCGAGCCCGGAGGCCTGATCCATGTTGCGACGCGTCCTGTTCCTGTTCCTCGTGGTGGCGATGGCCCCCGGCTGTTCAACCGTCAAGGGTTGGTTTGGTGGCACCCACAAGAGCAAGGTGAACCAGCCTACCGAGCTGACCAAGCTTGCGTCGCCGATGGCGATCAAGCACCTTTGGTCCACGCATGTCGGCGGTGGTGAAGACCGCAGCTGGCTCCGCCTGCACCCGACCCTGGCGGACAACCGCGTGTTCGCCGTGGATGATCGTGGCCAGTTGCTGGCGATCGATGCTGCAACCGGCAAGAACATCTGGGTGGCCAATGCCGTTGCGGTGCCAGGCAAGGTCAGCAAGCTGAAATTCTGGAAGCGTGACGCGCTCGAAGCAGGGCTCAGTGGTAGTCCCGGCGTGGGTAACGGCATGGTCGTCGTGGGCGGTCGCAATGGCGAGGTGATGGCGTTCGATGCCGGCTCCGGCGCCAAGCGCTGGTCGGTGCGCGCCACGTCCGAAGTGCTCAGCGCGCCCTACGTCGGCTCAAGCCGCGTTGTCGTGCGCAGCAACGACGGCCGCGTGTTCGGCCTGGATTCCGCTGACGGCAGCCGCAAGTGGGTGTTTGATCGCGGTTTGCCGACCTTGAGCGTGCGTGGCAATTCCTCGCCGGTCGGCGGTAATGGCATCGTCTTCATCGGCTATGACGACGGCTCGGTTGTCGCGATCCGCGAGGAAGACGGGCAGCGCCTGTGGGAGCAGTCGGTCGCCGAGCCCGAGGGCCGGTCCGAGCTCGATCGCATGGCCGACATCGATGGCGAAATGGTGCTCGACGGTGAGCAGCTCTTCGTCGTCAGCTACCACGACAAGTTGATGGCCCTCAATGCCATTACCGGCCAGCCTTTGTGGACGCACGACGTCGGCAGCTATGGCGGCGTCGCCCTGGCGTCGGACCGTGTACTGGTGTCGGACAAGATCGGCAACGTGTGGGCCATCGACCGCAGCAACGGCACCTCGTTGTGGAAGCAGAACCTTCTGGAGTATCGCCAGCTGACATCGCCAGTGATCCAGGGTGACTATGTCGTCGTTGGTGACCTCGAAGGCTACCTGCACTGGCTCAAGCTCGACACCGGCGACGTAGTCGGCCGCCAGCGCATCGAAAAAGCCGCCTTGCGCGGCAGTCCGCAGGTTTCCCCGGGGGGCGTGCTGTATGCCGTGTCCAACGAGGGTGAGCTGGCGGCGTACCAGCTGGGCAACTGAGCCATGCTGCCGTTGGTCGCCCTGGTCGGACGACCCAACGTCGGCAAATCGACGCTGTTCAATGCCCTGACGCGGACCCGGGACGCGCTGGTTCATGACGAACCAGGCGTCACGCGCGATCGACAGTACGGTCTGTGCCGGCGCGATGAAGACCGGCCATTTGCTGTCTGCGACACCGGCGGCCTGACCGACAACGCGGAAGAACTGCCAGCTGCAACCACCCGGCAATCCCGGGCTGCGGCCGAAGAAGCCGACCTGGTGTTGTTCATCGTCGACGGGCGCGAAGGCCTCACCAGCGACGACGACACCATCCTGCGCTGGCTGCGCAAGACTGGCCGGCCGTACTATTTGGTGGTCAACAAGACCGACGGCCTGGACCAGGACGCCTGCGTCAATGAATTCTCGCGGCTGGGAATCGAAACGATCATCCCGGTCGCGGCCGCACACCAACGCGGCGTGCCCGAGTTGGTCGAAGCCATCCTGCCGCGACTGCCGGTGGATACCGATGCCAGCCTGCTGACAGACCAGCCAGATCGCACGCGCGTCGCCTTCATTGGCCGGCCGAACGTCGGCAAGTCGACCCTGGTCAATCGCCTGCTCGGCGAAGAACGCATGATTGCCTCGGACGTGCCAGGCACCACACGCGACTCGATTGCGGTGGACATGGAGCGCGATGGCCGCCCGTATCGTTTGATCGACACCGCCGGGCTGCGCAAGCGCGCACGCGTCGAAGAAGCCGTCGAGAAATTCAGCGTCTTCAAGACCCTGCAGGCGATCGAAAGCTGCCAGGTGGCAGTGGTGATGCTCGATGCCGGGGAGGGCGTGACCGAGCAGGATGCAACCGTCCTGGGACATGTGCTCAATGCCGGCCGCGCACTGGTGATTGCAGTGAACAAGTGGGACGGGCAGAGCAATTACCAGCGCGAGCAGACCCGCGCATTGCTCGACCGCAAGTTGTCGTTCTGCACCTGGGCCGAACAGGTCACGATTTCCGCCAAGCACGGCACCGGCATGCGTGAGCTGTTCAATGCCGTGCGCCGCGCCCATTCGTCAGCTACCCGCGAGTTCAGCACTGCCGAAGTCACCCGTGCGCTCGAGACGGCCTATGCGAGCTTCCCGCCGCCGGTGCAGCGTGGCCATCTGCCGAAGATGAAATTCGCCCATCCCGGTGGTTCCAATCCTCCGCTGTTCATCGTGCATGGCACGCGCCTGAAGGGGCTTCCCGACAGCTACAAGCGCTATCTCGAAAACTTCTTCCGCAAGCGTTTCAAGCTGGTCGGCACGCCGGTTCGCTTCATCTTCAAGGAAGGCGAAAACCCCTACGAGGGCAAGCGCAACGTGCTCACCGAGCGGCAGCAGGAAAAGAAGCGCCGCCTGATCCGCCACGTCAAGCGCAAGTAGACCGTCGTGAACGCGATCACCCTGGGCATCCTCGCGGGTGGCCGCGGTACGCGGCTCGGGGGCATCGACAAGGCCCTGTGCGAGTTCCGGGGCGAGCGCCTTCTCGACCGGACGCT
>JBKJMY010000325.1:0-5799 GCA_046596115.1 Arenimonas sp. | reverse complement strand
GGTTCTTGTCGCGCAGCACCTCAAGCTGGTAGCTCGACAGCGACGCGGCGGGGCCGTCCTCGCGCGGCACAACCATGGACAGCGCCAGGTCGGGGTACTGGCCCAGGAATTTCGGGTGCCGGCGCAGCCACACCGCGACTTCATGTGCGCTGAGGCGCTCCTTCTTTTCTTCGCTCATGCCAACTCCCCTGCCAATTCCATGCGACACGATGCCATCCGGGACCCCGTCACTCCAGCCATTCCGCTTCGAACACGAACGCCGCTGGGCCGGCCATGCGGATGGATGCGTCGCCGCCGGGCCAGTCGATGCTCAGCCGGCCACCGGGCAGGTCCACGTCGACATGTTGACCGACGCGGCCCTGTCGCGCGAGCACCGCGACCGCGGCGCAGGCGCCGCTGCCGCAGGCAAGGGTCTCACCGGCGCCGCGCTCAAACACGCGCAGCTTGATGTGCGCCGCATCGATCACCTCGGCAAAACCGACATTGACGCTGGCCGGGAACAGCCGCGACTGCTGCAGCGCACGGCCGATGCCTTCGACGTCGGCGGCGGCCACCGCATCCACTTCGATCACGGCATGCGGATTGCCCATGGATGCCGCGCCGAATCGCAGCGCGCGGCCATCAATCGTGACGCTGTAGGAGCCGGCTTCGGGACCACCATCAAACGGAATCGGGGCAGGTGCAAAGATCGGCGCGCCCATGTCGAGCGCGAATCGACCGTCATCCAGGCAGTCCACGACGATCGGGCCGGCCGGGCTATCGAGGGTGAAGCGCGGCGGTGCGGCAATGCCAGCGCGCACGATCCACGCGGCGACGCAGCGTGCGCCGTTGCCGCACTGCTCGGCGCGACTGCCGTCGCTGTTCCAGATCCGGTAGGCGGCGACGCAATCCTCGCGCCGAGTGTCTTCGATACTGAGCAACTGGTCGAAACCTGCGCCGCGATGGCGGTCGCCAATGCCCCGCACCAGCGCATCGGACGGACTCGGCTTGCCGCCGCGCAGGTCGAGGATCACGAAGTCGTTGCCGGCCCCGTGCATCTTGCTGAAACGCAAGCCCATCGGCCGATCAGGAACTGGCGGTCGCGACCGCGTGCGGGGCCGGGCGCACGAGGTCGCCCTTGTTGCCGCAAGCGGCGAGGACGGCCACCAGCACGATGGCCAGGGCGAGGACGCGGAATCGGTTGGCGTTCATGGCGCTGAGTATAGTCCGCCCGCCGTCGTCGGGGAGATGCCCGTCCCACCCCGGCCGTCCGGCCGCTCGCCGCAAGCATCCGGCCGCCCGGCGCCGCAATCGCCCGGCCGCACAAATGCACGGGGCCGGACGCGCAATGCGTCCAGCCCCGTGGTGATCAGGCCCGCCTCAGTGGCGGACCCGGCCCCGCATCAATCGCGCCGCATCAATACGACTGCAGGCCCAGGATCGAGGTCAGCAGGGTGGCCAGGATCGAGTAGCTGCCGCCGGAATTGCGGCCGTACTGGTAACGGCTGTTGTAGCCGTCCTGATAACCGCGCTGGAAGCCCTGGCGGAAGTAGTACGAATAATCGTCCTGGCTCAGGTAGTAGCCGTTGTAGCCGTAGCTGGCATCCTGGTAGGCGAACGAATTGCGGTAGTCATTGCGCCAGCGATCCGTGCGATCCGCGCGGCCGGCCTGGATGCCTTCCTGGTAACCGGCGTTCACAGCCTGCTTGAGCAGGTTGGCGCCGTACTGGTTGACCGTGTAATAGCTGCCGGCACGCTGGTAGCGATAGATCGGCGCCGAGTAGAAGTACGGGTCGTTGTTGTAGTTGTAGTTGTTGTTCCAGCTCTGCTGCTGGCGCAACAGGTCGCGCTGGTAGTCGTAGATATAGCGCGACTGCGCGGTGCGGTTCTGCGAGGCGAGCCGGGCCGCGGCCTGGCGCGCCAGGTCCTGCTGGCTGGTGCGGTACTGGCGATACTCCACCACGCGGCTCTGCTGCCGGGCAATCAGCTTGCGCTGCTCATCCTGGCTCAGGCGACGATCGCGACGGTCGGCACGGTCACTGGCCTTGGCCTGCTTTTCGACCGCTTTCGCATCGCGATGATCAGACTGGAATTGGCGCTGGTCAGCCTTGTGCTGGGCCTGGCGATCCGACGTCTGCTGCTGCTTGGCGCGCGCAATATCCTGCTGCTGCGCCCCGCGTTCCCTGGCGTCGCGCTGCCTGGCGTCGCGCTGGTTCGCCGCGTCGCGCTGGCTGGCCGCGTTGCGCTCATTGGCCTGCTGCTGGCGTGCCTGCTGACGATCACGCTGGTCATTCTGGCGTGACTGCTGCGCATCGCGTTGGGCATGGTCGGCATTCTGCCTGGCCTCGCCAGCAGCCTGCTGCGCGGCGCGCGGATCGGGCTGCGAGCGATCACCGCCATTGTTGTCGGCCTTGCCCTTGTTGCCCTTGTTGCCTTTGCCGTCCTGATTGGCCTTGTCGGTGGACTCTGCACTCTGGTCCTGCTTGCGATGGCCGGACTGGGCCTGCGACGGCGCCGGCGCGCTGAGCGCGAGCCCGCCAGCGAGGAAGGCGACAAGTAGTGGGCGTGACATGCGAAGGTCCATGGCGTTTCCTCAATGGGAGTTGACACGCCCACACTACGGCTGGGCGAATGAACACCCTCTGAGATCACGCCACGAAACTGAACGGGAGGCCTGCGCGACGTGCAAGCACGCCATGCAGGCGCCGAATCCCGCACCGGTTAGTGAATGCCGAGCTGCTCGAGCATGAACGCATAGAACTCCGCGCCCTCGTGATAGCGCTGGAAACGCCCCGACTTGCCGCCATGGCCGGCTTCCATGTTGATGCGATAGACCAGCGGATGCGCATCGGTCTTGTGCGCGCGCAGTCGTGCAACCCACTTTGTCGGCTCGTAATACTGCACCTGCGAATCCCACAGGCCGGTGCCGACGAAGATGGCCGGATAGTCCTGGTTGGCGACGTGGTCGTAGGGCGAATACGACAGCATGTAGTCGTAGGCGGCCTTGCCTTGCGGATTGCCCCACTCGTCGTATTCGTTGGTAGTCAACGGGATCGAGGCATCAAGCATGGTGGTGACCACATCCACGAACGGCACCTGGGCGATGATCACGCGGTAGTCCTTCGGCGCCATGTTGGCCACGCCGCCCATCAGCAGGCCGCCGGCACTGCCGCCGCGCGCGGCCACGCGGCCCGGCGCTGCATAGCCTTCCTTCACCAGGAACCGGGTGACATCGATGAAGTCGGTGAACGAGTTCATCTTGTGCATCAGGTGGCCGTCGTCATACCAGGCGCGGCCCATTTCCTGTCCACCGCGGATATGCGCGATCGCATACACCACGCCGCGGTCGAGCAGGCTCAGGTTCGCCGATGAAAACGCCGGGTCCGAGGACAGGCCGTAACTGCCGTAAGCGTACTGCAGCATGGCTGCACTGCCATCCTTGCGGAATCCCTTGCGATAGACCACCGACACCGGGATGCGCGTCCCGTCCCGCGCCGGCGCCCACAGGCGCTCGGTCACGTAGTTGGCCGGGTCGAAGTCGCCGAGCACCGGGTCGCGCTTGAGCTGCTTGCGCTCGCCAGTTTGGGTGTTGATTTCGAACACCGTGTTCGGCGTGGTCAGCGAGGTGTAGTCATAGCGCAACCAGTCGGTGCCGGGCTCGGCGTTGACGTCCAGGCCCATCGTGTAGGCCGGCTCGTCGGAGGCCACGAATTCGGACTTTCCGGCGCTGGTCAGCGTGCGCAGTCGCTTCAATCCGCCAGAGCGCTCCTCGATGGCGATGAACCCGTCGAACAATTCGAACTGCTCGATGTACACGTCCGGCGAATGCGCGACCCATTCCTTCCAGCGCGAGCGGTCGCCCGGCGCCAGCGCGTCGGCCATGGTCATCAGGCGGAAGTTCGGCGCGTTCCAGTTGGTGCGGATCACCCAGCGGCCGCCGAGGTGGTCGGCTTCGTATTCGAAATCGCGCTGCCGTGGCGCCAGCACGACGAATTCGCCCGGAGCGGCGGCCGGCGTGCAGCGCATTTCGGTGCTGACCGTGCTGTCCACGGTGATGCACAGGTACTTGTCGGAACGGGTCCGGGCGATGCGCATGTAGAAGGTGTCGTCCGCCTCTTCGTAGACCAGCTTGTCCTGCGAGGCGGGCGTGCCCAGCACATGCGATTTAACCCGCTTGGACAACAGCGTGACCGGGTCCTTCTCGATGTAGTAGAGGGTCCTGTTATCGTCCGCCCAGACCAGGTTGGACTCGACGTTGGGCACGCTGTCCTCAAGTACCTTGCCGGTAACCAGGTCCTTCACCCGCAGGGTGTACTGGCGGCGGCCGACCGTGTCATCGACCCAGGCCAGCAGGCGGTTGTCCTGGCTCATTTCCCAGTGACCGATCTGGAAGAACGACTTTCCCTCCGCCATGGCGTTCTGGTCGAACAGGATCTCCTCGTCGGCGTCCATGCTGCCCTTGCGACGGGCGTTGATCGCGTAGTCCTTGCCGGTTTCAAAACGTGTGTAGTACCAGTAGCCGCGCAGCTTGAACGGGACCGTGGAGTCGTCCTGCTTGATGCGGCCGATGATTTCCGCGTACAGCTTGTCGCGCAGCGGCTGGCTGCTGGCCAGCAGCGAATCGGCGTAGGCGTTTTCCGCCTTCAGGTAGGCCAGCATCTCCGGGTTCTTGCGGGTGTCGTCGCGCAACCAGTAATACTCATCCTGGCGCACCGCACCGAATGGCGACTTCACCTCGTGCGGCTTGCTGGCGACGGTGGGCGGCTTGGGCATGGCGATGGATTCCGCGTTTGGGGTGAACAGCTTCTGTTTCAGGAACGTCCACGACAGCGCCTGCATGAAGGCCGCCTGTTCGTTGTTCGCCGCACCGCCGTGGCCGCCTTCGATATTCTCGTAGTACAGCACGTCGTGCCCCTGCTCCTTCATGCGCGCCATCATCTTGCGCGCATGGCCCGGGTGCACTCGGTCGTCGCGGGTCGAGGTGGTGAACAGTACGGGCGGATATTTCACATCCTTGCGCACGTTCTGGTACGGCGAGAAGGTCTGGATGAAAGCCCAGTCGGCCGGCTTGTCAGGATCACCGTACTCGGCCATCCACGACGCACCTGCCAGCAGGTGGCTGTAGCGCTTCATGTCCAACAGCGGCACCTGGCAGACCACGGCGCCGAACAACTGCGGATACATCACCGTCATGTTGCCCATCAGCAGTCCGCCATTGCTGCCGCCCTGGATGCCCAGGTGCGCCGGCGTGGTGACCTTGCGTGCGATCAGGTCTTCGGCCACCGCGGCGAAATCCTCATAGGCGCGCGGACGATTCTCGCGCAAGGCAGCGCGGTGCCAGCGCGGGCCGTATTCGCCACCGCCACGGATATTGGCGACCGCATACACGCCGCCCTGGCTCAGCCAGGCCCGGCCCACGCCCGCCGAGTAGGCCGGAGTCATGGAGATTTCGAAGCCGCCGTAACCGTACAGTAGCGTGGGATGGCTGCCATCGAGTTTCATGCCCTTCGGCGAGACCAGGAAATACGGCACCCTGGTGCCGTCCTTGCTGGTTGCGAAGTGCTGGCTGGTTTCGAGGCCGCTGGCATCGAAGAACGCCGGCAGCTGCTTCAGGGTTTCCGGCGCCTGCCCGACTTCGCCGAGCATCAGCGAGGTCGGCGTCAGGTAATTGGTGACCGTCATGAAGTACTGGTCGGAATGCTCGTCATCGACCGCGACCAGTCCTACGCTGCCAAAGGCCGGCGCCCCGGCCAGTGCTTCCCGCTTCCATTGGCCGTGGCCATCGGGGCTCAGCACGGTGATGCGGTTGCGCACGTCCTG
>JBKJMY010000321.1:0-3649 GCA_046596115.1 Arenimonas sp. | reverse complement strand
CGCCGTGGCCCGCGACCGCGCGATCGCCATGTTGATCATTTTTGTGTTCAACATTCTTTTCTGGATGTTCTTCGAGCAGGCCGGCAGCTCCTTCACCTTCCTGGCCGAGAACATCGTCAACCGCGACCTCGGCGGCTGGGTGTTCCCGACCGCCTGGTTCCAGAGCGTGAACTCGCTGGCGATCATCGCGCTGGCCCCGCTGCTGGCGTGGATCTGGGTGAAGATGGGCCGCAACAATCCGATCATTCCGCGCAAGTTCGGCCTGGGCCTGATCTTCAATGGCCTGGCCTTCCTGTTGTTGATGTTTGCCCTCAAGGGCATGGTGGATGACGCTGGCAAGATCCCGTTCTGGACCCTGTTCATGGTTTACGTGATCCAGTCGATCGGCGAGTTGTGCCTGTCGCCGATCGGGCTGTCGATGACCACGAAACTCGCACCCGCGCGCCTCGGCGGACTGGCGATGGGCTGCTGGTTCCTGTCGATTGCCATTGGCAACAACCTCGCCGGAATCTTTGCCGGAAAGGTCAGTGGCGAGAGCGGCATGACGGTCGAATCCGCGCATGCGGGCTACACGTTCGGCTTCTATGCACTGGTGGGTTCGGGCGTGCTGTTGTTCCTGATCGCGCCCCTGATCCAGCGCCTCATGCACGGCGTAAAATAGCCCACGGCAGCGACGTCCGTGGGAGCGGCTTCAGCCGCGATTGCCTGACACCAGAAGGCCCGGAGAAATCCGGGCCTTCTGCTTTCATGAGCCGCGAGCAAACCCAGCCGCTTCACCCACTTCAAACCCCGCCGCTCCGCCCACTTCAAACCCAGCCGCTTCACCCACTTCAAACCCCGCCATGATCGCGCATACTCGCCAGGACCTTCCTGCTCATGAGTTTGCCCATGTCCGCGTTGCTGGCAATTGCACTGGCCTTGCCGGCGCAAGCCGCCAAGCCCGCGTCGCCCCGGCTTGGGACCATCGTCGTCACGGCCACAGGAAGAGCCGAAGCGGCGTTGCAGGTGCCGGCGGCCATCGATGTCATCACCGCGGAACAGATCCGGCGGGCGCAGCCGCGCATCAATCTGTCGGAAACACTGCAACGCATCCCCGGCGTGATCGCGCGTGACCGCAACAACCAGGCGCAGGACCTGCAGATTTCGATCCGCGGCTTCGGTGCGCGCGCCGCTTTCGGCGTGCGTGGGGTGCGCCTGTACACCGACTATATTCCGGCAACGATGCCCGACGGCCAGGGCCAGGTCTCGCATTTCGCGCTGGACTCGGCCCAGCGGATTGAAGTGCTGCGCGGACCGTTCTCGGCGCTCTATGGCAATTCTTCCGGCGGCGTGATCTCCCTGTTCACCGGCGACGCGCCATCGCAGCCGACCATTGGTGTCGACCAGGTGCTGGGTGCGGATGGACTGCGGCGCAGCGCTGCATCC
Organism: Arenimonas sp.; assembly: GCA_046596115.1. Lineage (GTDB taxonomy): Bacteria > Pseudomonadota > Gammaproteobacteria > Xanthomonadales > Xanthomonadaceae > Arenimonas. The sequence goes on along the minus strand of JBKJMY010000321.1, from coordinate 2,224 downwards.
TTGCACGCGCCAGTGGGCGTTGAGCCACATGGCAGTGTGCTGGTCGACCTGGCGCAGGTAGACGGTGATGGCTACCGGGACCACAGTGCGTCGCATCGCCGCAGCGGGCAGGTGCTGCTCAAGGGCCGGCTCGGCGATTCCGGTCGCTATACGGTGCTGCTCAACAGCCTGGACCTGGAGGCCGACGATCCCCAGGGGCTGACGGCTGCGCAAGTGCAGCGTGATCGGCGTGCCGCCAGTGCCGGAGCACTGGCTTTCGATACGCGCAAGACAGTGCGGCAGACGCAGTTGGGCGCGCATCTGGAACACGATCTTGGTGCGCACCAGGCCTTGTTGGTTACCGTGTACGCGGGAACACGGGCAACCACCCAAATACTCTCGGTGCCCGTGGCAGCGCAAGCCAATCCGCTCAGTGGCGGCGGTGCAATCGACCTGTACCGCACCTACCACGGCGCTGACGTGCGTTGGCGCTGGTCCGGCGAACTGGCGCAAAAGCCGTTTTCCTTCGCGCTTGGACTGGACGACGAACTGTCAGCGGAACATCGCCAGGGTTTCAACAATTTCCTGGGCGCCAGACTGGGCGTGGTCGGCGCGTTGCGGCGCGATGAGGACGATCGCGTCAGCAGTCGCGACGTGTATGCCCAGGCGGACTGGGAACCTGCCGAGCGTTGGCGCATCAACCTGGGCGTGCGCCGTAGCCGGTTGCGATTCGCCTCCGACGACCGCTACATCACCGCGCGCAATCCAGACGATAGCGGGGGACGCGACTATGCAAGTACCTCGCCGGTCGCGGGGGTACTGTTTCGGTTGCGGCCCTGGTTGAGCGCCTATGCCAACGCGGGCGGCGGATTCGAAACGCCGACCTTTGCCGAACTTGCGTATCGCAATGATGGATTGAGCGGATTGAACGACGCCCTGCGTCCCGCGCGCAGCCGCAATTTCGAGCTGGGTCTGCGTGCCAGCCGTGATCGGCTCGACTGGTCGTTGGCGCTATTCCACAGTCGCACCCGCGATGAGCTGGTGGCGATCGCCAACCAGGGTGGCCGCAGCGTGTTCGGCAATGCCGCGCAATCGCGCCGGCGCGGGCTTGAAGCCGCGCTATCGGCCGAGCTGGCGCCAGCATGGCATGTCGCCGGTGCCTATACCTTGCTCGACGCCCGCTATCTGCGCAACGTGGCGCGCTGCCCGCCGCCGGCGTGTGCACCCGACGATCTGCTCATTGCCGCGGGCTCGTCCATCCCCGGAATTTCGCGTCATTTCGCCTGGGCCGAGCTGCGGCGCAATATCGGCGCGGCAGCCGACATCGCGCTGGAAGCTCGCTATTCCAGCCGCGTGTTCGCCAACGACGCCAACACTGCGTCGGCGCCGGCCTACGCCAGCTTCGACCTGAGCGTCGAACGCCGTTTTCGTTGGGCTGGCGTGGATTGGACCGGATTTGCGCGTATCAACAATGTCACTGACCGTCGCATTATTGGTTCGGTGATTGTCAATGAGGGTAATGGCCGGTACTTCGAACCGGCACCGGGGCGCAATGTGGTTGTTGGAGTTTCGTTGCGGCGCCTGCATTAGATGGATAGGCGGGACAGCAGGGTGTCCAGCGTCGCGCGATCAGTGGCGCTTAGTGCTGACAGCAGCTTGCGTTCGTAGTCCAATGCCAGCGGCGCGACCTGATCGTAGATGCGATAACCCTTGGCCGACAGCCGCAGCCGGGCGCGGCGGCGGTCGTCGCCGTCCACTTTGCGGTTGAGACGGCCCTCGGCCAACAGTGAGGCCACGGCCCGGCTGACGGCAACCTTGTCCATCGCGGTGCGCTCGGCCAATTGGGTTGCGGTGAGGTTGGGATAGCGCCCGAGCACTGCCAACAGGCGCCATTCGGTGACGTTCAGGGCAAAGCGCTCAGCATAGAGCCGGGCGATTTCCAGGCTGACCCGGTTCGACAGCAGCGACAGCCGGTAGGGCAGGAAGCGCTCGAGTTCTAGGACGGCGTGCTCGGTCATTGGACCCTGCGCTTGCGAATGGTTACAGATGAAACTATATTGGTCGGGCCGCCGCCCTGCAAGCGGCCGCTTCGGCGTCGACGCAGTACAGGAGGAGTTCCATGAGCGCGCAACCCAATCTCGGCATGCAGCCGATCACCTTTGAAAATCCGATGGGCATCGATGGCTTCGAGTTCGTCGAATTCGCCGCGCCAGATGCGGCCAGCCGCGATGCACTGAACGCGCTG
>JBKJMY010000173.1:0-2513 GCA_046596115.1 Arenimonas sp. | reverse complement strand
TTTTCTGATTCGATCTGATCGGAACGAACACAAGTTTTGCCCGGATGGCGGAATTGGTAGACGCACTACCTTGAGGTGGTAGCGACTTAGGTCGTGGGGGTTCGAGTCCCCCTTAGGGCACCAATCATTGGAACGCGCCGTCGCCCGCGAATGCGGGGGCGGGGCGGAACGCGCCTCGCGGCGTGCTGGCAACGGAGTTTTCATGCTGGGCGAATACCTGCCGATCCTGTTGTTCCTCGGCGTGGCCGCTGTCGTTGGCGTGGTGCTGCTGCTCGTGGGCACCGTCCTGGGCAAGTTGTTTGCCCCGCGCGGCGCGGTTGCCGGCGGCACCGAAAAGCTCTCGCCTTACGAGTGCGGCTTCGAAGCCTTCGAAGACGCTCACATGCAGTTCGACGTGCGCTACTACCTCGTCGCCATCCTGTTCATTGCCTTCGACCTCGAAATCGCCTTCGTTTTCCCGTGGGCGGTCATCTTCCGTTCGCTGGGCGTGGTCGGACTGGTCGAGATGGGCATCTTCCTCGGCTTGCTGGTGCTGGGGTTCGTCTACGTATGGAAGAAGGGCGCACTCGAATGGGAGTGATCTTGTGGGGGTGATGTCATGGGCGTGATTCAGGCGTTGTCCGACGCACTGCACAACCCGATCCCGGCATCGACCGTGGACGACATCCTGCGCCCGGGTGGCGACAATCCCCTGGTCGAGCGTGGATTCGCGGTGACCTCGGTGGACGCGCTGGTGAACTGGGCGCGCACCGGCTCGATGTGGCCGATGACCTTCGGCCTGGCCTGCTGCGCGGTCGAGATGATGCACGCCGGCGCCTCGCGCCTGGATTTGGACCGCTACGGCGTGGTGTTTCGCCCGTCGCCCCGACAGTCCGACGTGATGATCGTGGCCGGCACGCTGGTCAACAAGATGGCCCCGGCCCTGCGCAAGGTCTATGACCAGATGCCCGAGCCCAAGTGGGTCATCTCGATGGGCAGCTGCGCCAATGGCGGCGGCTACTACCACTATTCCTATGCGGTGGTTCGCGGTTGCGATCGCATCGTTCCCGTGGACATCTACGTGCCGGGTTGCCCGCCCACCGCCGAAGCGCTGGTGTACGGCATCCTGCAGTTGATGAAGAAAATCCGCCGCACCAGCACGATTGCACGCTGACATGGTCGACTTGAACCTCAATTTCGCTGCACGTCTCAAGGCCCGCTTCGGGGAACGTGCGCTCGCCATCGTCGAAGCGCATGGCGAGACCACCATCGAATTCGCAGCCGCGGACTGGCGCCAGGCAATCGCGAGCTTGCGCGACGAGCCGGAGTTCCGCTTCGAGCTGCTGATGGACGTCTGCGGCGTCGACTACCTGGGCTATGGCAGTGACGAGTGGGACACCTCGGGCGTGAGCTCCGAAGGCTACTCGCGTGGCGTGGAAGGGCTGGGTCCAGGCCGATTCGCGTGGGCGAACCGCCCGATTGGCCGTGGTCCGGAGCGCCGCTTCGCGGTGGTCGTGCACCTGCTGTCAATCACCCACAACCGTCGCCTGCGCGCGCGCTGCTTCGCCGCCGATTTCGACCTGCCCGTGGTGCCGTCGCTGGTGCCGCTGTATCCGGTCGCAGACTGGTTCGAGCGCGAGGCCTTCGACCTGTTCGGCATCCTGTTCGAGGGCCACCCGGACCTGCGTCGAATCCTTACCGATTACGGCTTCGTCGGGCATCCGTTCCGCAAGGACTTCCCGATGATTGGCAATGTCGAAGTCCGCTATGACCCCGAGCGCAAGCGCGTGGTCTACCAGCCGGTCAGCATCGAGCCGCGCGTGAACGTACCCAAGGTGGTGCGCTTCGACTCGCGCTGGCAGCAGGCCGCCGCCGAACAGCCGCAGCCGGTGCCGGGCGCCGCGAAGAAGGCAACGCCGTGACCGCCGAGATCCGCAACTACACCCTGAATTTCGGCCCACAACATCCAGCCGCGCACGGCGTGCTGCGCCTGGTGCTGGAAATGGATGGCGAAGTCGTGCAGCGCGCCGATCCGCACATCGGCCTGCTCCATCGCGGCACCGAGAAGCTGGCCGAATCCAAGGCCTACAACCAGTCCATCGGCTACATGGACCGGCTCGACTACGTATCGATGATGTGCAATGAGCATGCCTACGTACGCGCCATCGAAACCCTGCTTGGCATCGAGGCACCGGAACGCGCGCAATACATCCGCACGATGTTCGACGAGATCACCCGCATCCTCAATCATTTGATGTGGATCGGATCAAACGGGCTCGATCTCGGCGCGATGGCGGTGTTCCTGTACGCCTTCCGCGAGCGCGAAGAACTGATGGACTGCTATGAGGCAGTGTCTGGCGCGCGCATGCACGCGACCTACTATCGCCCGGGCGGGGTCTACCGCGACCTGCCCGAGCGCATGCCGCAGTACCGCGAGTCGCCATGGCGCAAGGGCGCCGACCTCAAGCGCAGCAATGCCTGGCGCGAAGGCTCGATGCTCGATTTCCTGGACGCGTTCACCAACGATTTCCCGC
>JBKJMY010000171.1:0-6157 GCA_046596115.1 Arenimonas sp. | reverse complement strand
CATCACGAAAACGAACTGGCGCAAAGCACCTGCGCCCATGGCGGCAAGGTGTTCGCGCGGTTCTGGCTGCACAACGGCATGCTCAACATGGGCGGCGCAAAGATGTCCAAGTCGGTGGGCAATGTCAGCCTGCTGCACGAATTGCTCGACACCCATCCGCCCGAGGCGCTGCGCTACGCGCTGCTGTCGGCGCATTACCGGCAGCCTCTGGATTGGTCCGACGGCCTGATCGAGCAGAGCGTGCGCACCCTGGACCGGCTGTACGGAACCTTGCGAGAGTTGTCGGATGTGGATGCCGCGGCCGACGACGAACTTCCCCAAGCGGTGGAAGCGGCGCTGTGCGATGACCTCAATACGCCGTCGGTCCTGGCTGAACTGTCGGGTCTCGCCGCCCGGGCGCGCAAGGCGACCGATGCGGTCGAGCGCGCCCGCCTGAAGTCGGAACTGCTGGCTGGCGGCGCGATCCTGGGCCTGTTGCAGTCCGACCCGGCAGCCTGGTTCTCGCGCGGCGGCAGCGACGACGAGGATGCCCGCATCCAGGCGATCGTGGATGCACGCAATGTGGCGAAGCAAGCGCGTGACTTCGCCACCGCCGACCGCCTGCGCGATGAACTGGCGCAGGTCGGCGTGTTGCTCGAGGACACCGCCGGCGGCGTGCGCTGGAGGCGAGGCTGATGCTTCCGCCCGAATCGACCCCCATCCAGGCACAGCAGGCAATCGCCGACGAGTTCGCATTCTTTGGCGACTGGTCGGAGCGCTATCAGTATCTGATTGACCTGGGCCGCAAGTTGCCGTCGCTGCCCGAGGAGGCGAAATCCGAGGCCAACCGCGTGCAGGGCTGCCAGTCGAAGGTCTGGATCGTGTCGCAGGGCGATGCGTCGCGGTTGGAATTCGATGCCGCCAGCGATTCGAGCATCGTTGCCGGCCTGGTCTATCTCGCGCTGCGCGTCTACACCGGCCGCAGCGCATCGGACATCCTGGCGACCACGCCGGACTACATCGAGCGGATTGGGCTATCCAGGCATCTTTCGCCGACGCGGAGCAACGGACTTTCGGCCGTGCTGGGCTTCATCCAGTCCACCGCGCGGGCCGCTACAGGTCCAGCTTGATCCAGGTCGCCTTGGTCTCGGTGTACTTGTCGAAAGCGTGCAGCGACTTGTCACGGCCGTTGCCAGATTGCTTGTAGCCGCCGAATGGCGCGGTCATGTCACCGCCATCCCAGTAGTTGACCCAGATGCTGCCCGCGCGCAACTTGCGTGCAACCCGATGCGCCCGGGACAGGTTGCTGGTCCAGAGGCCAGCGGCCAGTCCGTAGGGAGAATCATTGGCAATGCGCAATGCCTCTGCTTCGCTGTCGAATGAAATTACCGACAGCACCGGTCCGAAGATCTCTTCGCGCGAGATTGTCATTTCGTGGGCAACATCATCGAACACGGTCGGCTCGATATAAAAGCCGCCGGATGCGTCCATGACGCGCTTTCCGCCCAGGGCCAGGGTGGCGCCTTCGGCGCTGCCCTTGGCGATGTAGCCCAGCACGCGTTCCATCTGCATCTGGTCGACCATGGCACCCATGGGCGCGCCCGGCTCGAACGGATGCCGCGGCTGCATGTCACGGCCGGCGGCGACCACCATCGCGATGAATTCGTCCTTGATGCTGCGCTCGACCAACAGGCGCGACGCGGCGGTACAGACCTCGCCCTGGTTGTAGAAGATTCCGCCGGCCGCCGCCTTCGCTGCCGCAGCCAGGTCGGGCGCATCGGCGAACACGATGTTCGGGCTCTTGCCGCCGCATTCCATGTAGGCGCGCTTGAGGTTGGAGCGGCCGGCGCATTGCAGCAGGTGCTTGCCTACGGCGGTTGATCCGGTGAACACCAGCCCGTCCACGTCCATATGCAGGGCGAGCGGTTCGCCCGCGCCGATGCCGAATCCCGGCAGCACGTTGAACACGCCGGGCGGCAGGCCGGCTTCCACCGCCAGTTCGGCCATTCGAATCGCTGTGAGTGGCGATTTCTCCGACGGCTTGAGCACCACGCTGTTGCCCATCGCCAGCGCGGGCGCCAGCTTCCAGGTCGCCATCAGCATCGGGAAATTCCACGGCACGATCGCGCCGATCACGCCAAGCGGTTCGCGGGTCACCATGCCGAGTTCGTCGCGCGGCGTGGGCGCGATCTCATCGTAAACCTTGTCAATCGCCTCGGCCGTCCACGACATGCAGCGCACCGACGCGGCCACGTCCACGCCAAGCGCATCGTCCACCGGCTTGCCCATGTCCAGTGACTCGAGCAGCGCCAGTTCCTCGCCATGCGATTCGATCAGTCCTGCGAAGCGCTGCAGCACCTTCTTGCGTTGCATCGGGCTCTGGTCCGCCCAGTCACCGCGCTCGAACACGGCGCGTGCGACGGCCACGGCGCGATCGACATCTTCGGCGCCGCATTCGGCGACGCGGGCGATGACCCGGCCATCGATCGGGCTGATGCAATCAAAGGTCTTGCCGGAGGCGGCATCCACGAAGCGCCCATCCACGAACGCCTGCGCGCGGATCGACAGCGCGTCGGCGCGGGCCTGCCATTCGGCACGGCTTGCGGCGCGGGCCATCAGAAAGTGGCCGGCGTGTTGGCGCTGACGATGATCGCGTCATCGCCGCCAACATTGCGGAAGCGATGCGGCGTGCGGCTTTCGAAGTAATAGGCCTCGCCCGGCCCGAGCACCTTCACCCGCTCGCCCACGGTGATTTCCACCTCGCCTTGTACGATCACGCCGCCCTCCTCACCGTCATGGCTGAGCATGGTGTCCCCGGTGTCGGTCCCTGGCGGCATCACCTCGCGCAGGATGCACATCTGCCGGTTGCCGCGGCGCTTGCCGACCAGGAAATAATGGATGTCGTTGTTGCCGACGTCGGGCAGGTCCTCGGCGCCGTAATACGGGCCGTCATTGGCATCACCCGCGAGGTCCAGGGTGAAGAAGTCGGCGAGGGAAATCGGGATGCCGTCGAGCACCTTCTTGAGCGAACCCACCGACGGGCTGACCTTGTTCTGCTCGATGAGCGAGATGGTGGAATTGGTCACGCCCACCCGTTTGGCCAGCTCGCGCTGGCTCAGCCCTTTGCCAATGCGTACTGCGTGCAGACGGGACCCGATATCCATGGGGCGCGAAGCTCCAAGCGGCGATTTATGTGATGCGGAATAATTAACACCAGTGACAACCTGGGTCAATATTTGCCGTCATCCTGAACAGTTGTAAAGTTTATTCAACACTGCTAGTTTCCGCTGGTCAACCTGCTGCGAATCCCGCCATGACGCCCGACGCCAAGGACAGTCACCCGGCCGCCGACTCTTTCGGCGATTTCTACGAGGCCCAGGCCACCGGCCAGCCGGGGGCAACCGATGCCTTCTGGATGCCGTTCACGGCCAACCGCCAGTTCCGCCAGAACCCACGCATGCTGGCCAGCGCGAAGGGAATGCATTACTTCACGCCGGAGGGCCGGCAGATCCTGGACGGCACCGGCGGCCTGTGGTGCTGCAACGCCGGCCACGCCCGCCCAAGGATCATCGAGGCGGTGCAGCGGCAGGTCGCCACGATGGACTTCGCGCCCACCTTCCAGATGGGCCACCCGCTGCCCTTCGTGCTGGCTGAACGCCTGGCGGCGATCGCGCCGCCTTCGCTCAACCACCTGTTCTTCACCAATTCCGGCTCCGAATCCGTGGACACCGCCCTCAAGATCGCGCTTGCCTATCACCGGGCGCGCGGCGAAGGGCAGCGCACCCGGCTGATCGGCCGCGAGAAGGGCTATCACGGCGTTGGCTTCGGCGGGATTTCGGTCGGCGGCATGGTCAACAACCGCAAGTTTTATGGGCCGTTGCTGCCGGGCGTAGACCACCTGCGGCACACCCTGGACATCGCCCGTAATCCGTTCAGTCGCGGCCTGCCGACGTTCGGCGCCGAACTGGCCGATGACCTGGAACGGCTGGTGCTGCTGCACGACGCCTCCACGATCGCCGCGGTGATCGTTGAGCCGATCTCCGGCTCGGCCGGCGTGATCCTGCCGCCGATGGGCTACCTGGAGCGACTGCGGAAGATCTGCGTCAAGCACGGCATCCTGCTCATTTTTGATGAAGTCATCACCGGGTTCGGCCGGGTCGGCAAGGCCTTTGCCGCGCAGCGCTTCGGCGTGACGCCCGACCTGATGACCACGGCCAAGGGCCTGACCAACGGCAGCGTGCCGATGGGTGCGGTGTTCGTGTCAAATCAGGTGCACGAGGCGTTCACGCAGGGCCCAGAGGCGATGATCGACCTGTTCCACGGCTACACCTATTCCGGCCACCCGTTGGCCTGCGCCGCTGCCCTGGCGACCCTTGATACCTATCAGGAAGAGAATCTGTTCGAGAAGGCGATCGAACTGGGTGAGTACTGGGAGTCGGCCTTGCATTCCCTGCGCGACCTGCCCAACGTCATCGACATCCGGAACTTCGGGCTGATCGGCGGGATCGAACTGGCGCCACGCGAGGGTGCGCCCGGGGCCCGCGGCTACGAGGTCATGACGCGGTGTTTCCATGAGCAAGGCCTGCTGGTCCGGACCACCGGCGACGTGATCGCGCTGTCGCCGCCGCTGATCCTGCAGCGCAGCCATATTGACGAGATCGTCGGCAAGCTGAGCGCAGCCATTCGGGCGATCGCCTGACCAAACCCCGTCGGGCCGGTCCGGCCCGCCACACCCCGCCAGGGATGTGTCCCGCCGCAGCGGAACCCGCGGCCGGACCGTTACAATGCGCGGCTAAACGACTGGCCCGGGAGGGCTAAGACCATGCTTATCGGCGTCCCCAAGGAAATCAAGAATCACGAGTACCGGATTGGCCTGACGCCGTCTGGCGTGCGCGAACTGGCAGCGAACGGCCACCAGGTCGTCATCCAGCGCGACGGTGGCAAGTCGATCGGCCTGACCGACGAGATGTACCGCAAGGCGGGCGCCGACATTTGGGATAGCGCCGAGGAAATCTTTGCCAAGTGCGACATGATCATCAAGGTGAAAGAGCCGCAGCCGGTCGAGTGCGCGATGTTGCGCAAGGGCCAGATCCTCTACACCTACCTGCACCTGGCGCCGGACCCTGAGCAGACCAAGGCATTGATCGCCTCGGGCGTGACTGCGATTGCCTATGAAACCGTTACCGACCGCAATGGCGGCTTGCCGCTGCTGGCGCCAATGAGCGAAGTGGCCGGACGCATGTCCATCCAGGCTGGCGCGCATGCGCTTGAGAAGGCACAGGGTGGATCGGGCGTGTTGCTGGGCGGCGTGCCAGGCGTGAAGCCGGCCGAAGTACTGGTGATCGGTGGTGGCGTGGTCGGCATCAATGCCGCGCGCATGGCCATGGGACTGAACGCAAATGTGACCATCCTCGACCGTTCGCTGGCGCGCCTGAAGGAAATCGACGATCTCTACGGTGATCGCCTGACCACGATCTATTCCACCCACGATGCGATCGAAGAGCGTCTGCCCGACGTGGACCTGGTGATCGGTGCCGTGCTGATTCCCGGCGCCGCTGCGCCCAAGCTGATCTCGCGCGCCCAGCTCAAGCTGATGCAACCAGGCTCGGTGCTGGTGGACGTGGCGATCGACCAGGGCGGCTGCTTCGAGACCAGCCACGCCACCACCCACCAGGCCCCGACCTACGAAGTGGAAGGCGTTATCCACTACTGCGTCGCCAACATGCCCGGCGGCGTCGCGCGCACGTCCACCTTCGCGCTGACCAACGCCACGCTGCCCTTTGCCGTGGCCTTGGCCAACAAGGGTACCCGCGCGATGCTGGACAATCCGCACCTGCTGGCCGGCCTGAACGTGCACGAAGGCAAGGTCACCTACGAAGCCGTCGCCCGCGACCTGGGTTATCCCTACGTGCCGGCCGCGGAAGCGCTGGGCTCGAGGAGCTAGTCGAGCGCCATGACCCTGCCCGCCGCGACGCTTGCGCACTACATCGGTGGCAGGGAGGTCGCTGGCGGCAGCGGTCGCTTTGGCGAAGTATTCAATCCGGCCACCGGCCAGGTAACCGGCCACGTGCCCCTGGCCTCGCAGCAGGAGGTAGAAGCCGCCATTGCCTCGGCGCAAGCGGCCTTCCCAGCCTGGGCCGCGACTACACCCCTGAATCGCGCACGCGTGCTGTTCAAG
>JBKJMY010000167.1:0-20270 GCA_046596115.1 Arenimonas sp. | reverse complement strand
ATGGCGGAAAGCGGAACCGGATCGTCCGAAGCAGCGGTTAGTCGGCGCGCACTGCCCCTTGTTCCACGTGGAACAACCGATGGGCGATGTCCAGCGTACCGAGCGCCTCCGGCACCTGGGTCCCAGAAACCAACACCTGGGCCGCGGAACCCAGTGCTGCGTTCAGGACCAGCCGTTGGTGCGGCAAATCCAGTTCGGAGGCCAGGTCGTCCAGGCAGATGACGGGCCAGTCGCCATGTCGCGCAGCGTGATGCCGTGCCTGGCCGAGGATGCAGGAAAGCGCGGCCAGTTTCTCCTGCCCGCGCGACAACGCCTCCCGCCCGGGCAGGGCGGCAAAGTCGAGACGCCAATCCGCGCGATGCGGGCCGACGCTGGTGTGACCCAGAGACATGTCGCGGTCACGCGCAAGGAGCAAGGCATCCACAAGCGAGACGTCCTGCCGCTTCCAGCCTGGGCGGAACTCCAGCCGGGCTGCGCCCAGCTCGCCCAACAGGCGCTTGGCATCTGCCGCCAGCACCGGCTCGAAATCGTCGAGGTATTCCTGGCGCAGCCGCGTGAGCGCTTCGCCGCTATCGGCCAACTCCTGGTCCCAGGGGGCAAGGGCCGCTGGCGCCGGACGCGACTTGAGCAGGGCGTTGCGTTGCTTGAGCGCCCGGGCATAGCGCCGCCAGTGGCCGAGAAACGCCGGTTCCACGTGGAACAGTCCCCAATCAAGGAACCGCCGGCGATGCTCGGAGCCCCCACCGATCAGCGCGTGGCTGCCGGGCTCGAAGCTCACTACAGCCACCTGCGCGCACAACTCACCCAGGCTGGCGACGTCGGCGCCATCCAGCCGGGCCTCCCAGCGACTGCCGGCGTGCCTGAGTCCGGCCCGATGCGGCAGCCCCTGGCCATCGGTCCACTCGGCATAGACTTCCAGATGGGGCGCGCCGGTCCGGACCAGGCCTTCGCTCACCCGCCCACGAAAGGATCGGCCGTAGCCAAGCAAGTGCAACGCTTCCAGGACGCTGGACTTGCCGGCACCGTTCGGACCCACCAGCAGATTGAGGCGCGGATCCAGGTCGAGCTCGACCGACGCCAGGCAGCGAACATCACGGGCTTGCAGTCGCTGGACGATCATGGAGCGGTCACCGGCAGCACGCCAGACAACGCAGGCCCGGGATCACCGGGCCTGGGGCAGGGTGCAGCTGGTTGTTGGCGCCCGGGTCACAGGCGCAACGGCATGACCACGTGGCGGCTGCGCTCATGGCTGCCTTCGCGGATCAGTGCTGACGAGTTGCCATCGCGCAGGTTGATCAGCACTTCGTCCTCGCGCAGCGCGGACAAGGCGTCAAGCAGGTAGGTGACGTTGAAGCCAACCGCCAGCCCATCAACGCGGGTCTGGGCTTCGACTTCTTCCTGCGCCTCTTCCTGCTCAGGGTTGTGCGCAACGATGCGCAGCTGGCCCGGAGAGACTTCGAGCTTGACCCCGCGGTACTTCTCGTTCGACAGGATGGCCGCGCGCTGCAGGGCTGCACGCAGCACTTCGCGATCCACCCGCACTTCCTTGTCGGCGCCGATCGGAATGACCGCGTCGTAGTCCGGGAAGCGCCCGTCGATCAATTTGGAGGTGAAGGTGACGTCCTCGCGGCGCATGCGCAGGTGGCTGCGGCCAACTTCCAGCTCCACGTCGGCATCGCCACCCTCGAGCAGGCGCTGCAACTCGAGCACGCCCTTGCGCGGCAGGATGATCTGCTTGCGGGTCTTCACGCCGCCGGCTGGCAATTGGGCTTCGCACAGCGCCAGGCGGTGGCCGTCGGTGGCCACGCAGCGCAGCGAATCTTCGCGCAGGTCCAGCAACAGGCCGTTGAGGTACTAGCGCACGTCCTGCTGGGCCATCGCGAAGGCGGTGCGCTCGATCAGTTCCTTCAGCGCCGACTCCGGCACCCGGACCCGCTCGACCAGCTCGAGATCCTCGATTGCCGGGAAATCGTTGGCCGGCAGAGTGGCCAGGGTAAAACGGCTGCGTCCAGCCTGGACGGTGACCTTGTCGCCGGTCTGGCTGACGGTCACCCGTGCGCCATCGGGCAAGGCTCGGACAATCTCGAACAGTTTGCGCGCCGGGATGGTGACCTCGCCTGGCTCGCTGTCCTCCACCGCCGTGCGGGCAACCATTTCGACTTCCAGGTCAGTGCCTGTCATCGATACCTTGCCGTCATCCACCTGCACCAGCAGGTTGGCGAGGACCGGCAGGGTCTGCCGTCGTTCGACGACGTTGACAACCTGCTGCAAGGGCTTGAGTAGTGCTTCGCGTGGAAGGCTGAAACGCATGCAGAAGACCCCAAGATCCAAGTGGATAAATAAGAACTGGTGGTGGTAGAGGGCGGCTGTTTAGCTTAAATTCACACTCAACTGATTGATTTAATTAAACTTTCTAGCAATATACCCTGTGCGCGGCTGGTACTGTGGGCTGGGATAATCTGTGGATAAGTCCCGCGCCGCCAACTTGTTCCGGCGATATCCACAGCCTGTCCCCAACGCTCCCGAACCCTCGCTCCAACCCGCACCGGACTGACGCATCCAGCGCCCTCACTCGGTCAACTTGCGCACCAGCTTGTCCCAATCCTCGTGCAGCTTGCCATCGGTGCCGATCAACTCGCGGATCACACGGCAGGCATGCAGCACCGTAGTGTGGTCGCGGCCACCGAAGGCATCGCCGATTTCCGGCAGGCTGTGCTCGGTCAAGTCCTTCGCCAGGGCCATCGCCATCTGTCGCGGCCGCGCCAGTGAACGGGTCCTGCGCTTGGACAACATGTCAGCCACGCGCAACTGATAGTAGTCTGCCACGGTCTTCTGGATATTGCTGATCGAGATGACCTGTGCCTGCGCACGCAACAGATCGCGCAAGGTCTCCTGGGCGAACTCCGGCGTGATCGGCCGGCCCATGAAATTGGAGCGTGCGGCCAGCGTGTTCAGTGCGCCCTCAAGGTCACGCACATTCGAGCGCATCCGCTTGGCGATCAGGTAGGCGACGTCTTCGGGCAGTTGCATTTTCCGCTCGCTCGCCTTGGCAGTGAGGATCGCCGCTCGGGTCTCGAAGTCGGGCGGCTCGATCGCCACCGACAGGCCCCAGCCCAATCGCGATTTCAGCCGGGGCTCGAGGTTTTCCACTTCGCGCGGATAGCGGTCGCAGGTCAGGATGATCTGCTGTTTGCCATCAAACAGCGTGTTGAAGGTATGGAAGAACTCTTCCTGGGTCGTGTTCTTGCCGGCGAAAAACTGGATGTCGTCGATCAGCAGCGCGTCCACCTGGTGGAACTGGCGCTTGAACTGGTCCATGGATTTTTCCTGCAGCGATTTCATCATCGCGCTGAAAAATTGCTCGGAGCGCAGGTACAGCACGCGCATGCCCGGATTGTTGGCACGCATCAGGTTGCCGGCCGCATACATGAGGTGGGTCTTGCCCAGTCCTGTGCCGCCGTACAACAACAGCGGGTTGTAATCACGTCCCGGATTCAGCGCGACCTGCAGCGCCGCCGCACGGCCCAGTTGGTTGCTGCGTCCTTCGACGAAATTGTCGAACGTGTAATGGCGGTCAAGGTTGCCCGGGAAGTCCACCGCGGCCCGGGTGACGCTGGCTGCCGCCGCGGCGCTGGCGCTGCCCAGGGCGGCATCGCGCGGCATCGAGCCGACTTCCAGCGCCACCGTGGTCGGCAGGCCGGCGAAATGGGTGGTCAGCTCGCGGATCCGCGCCAGGTAGCGTTCGCGCACCGTGTCCACGACGAAGGCATTGGGCGCGTACAGGGTCAGGCCGTCGGGGCGGGCGGCGGCCTGGAGCGGTTTGAGCCAGGTGTGGACATCCTCGGCCGAGTACTCGGTTTCAAGGCGTTCCAGGCAGCGGGGCCACACAGTTTCCATCGACGTCACAGGGTCCGGCCCGGCTGGCAGGCTGTGGATAAGTTGAGCGGATTGGCAGTCTAGCCCCGGTCGCGGGGGAAGCCAAGGCCGCATCGAGTTGACGCCAAGCTTGGATGATTGCTACACTTTTTCGTTCTGTTCCGCCGTCTACCGAGCGCACCATCATGGCCACCAAGCGTACCTACCAGCCGAGCAACCTCAAGCGCAAGCGCGACCATGGCTTCCGCTCCCGCATGAAGACGGCCGACGGCCGCAAGATCCTGGCCCGCCGCCGCGCCAAGGGCCGCGCCCGCCTCTGCGTCTGAATCCGGTGTCTGGCGGCGCAGTTGCCGCCTGCCCCGCTGTGCTTGGTCCCACTGACGTTCGTTGCGTTCCGGTCGCATCGTGAGCCAAGCCTTGCCGCAGACCCATCCGCGCCGCGCTGTCCTGCGCGCGGCAGCGCAATTCCAGGCGGTATTCCGCGATGGCCGCCGCATTGGCGGCGTTTTCTTTCGCCTGCACGCCTGCCTTCGTCCCGATTCCCAGCCACCTGCGGATCCCCGCGTGGCGACGCCTGCGCGCCTGGGTGTCACGGTGTCCAAGCGAGTGGACAAGCGCGCTGTCGGACGCAATCGAATCCGCCGCCAGGTGCGCGAGTGCTTTCGACAATTACGCGCGGACCTGCCGCCGGGTGATTACGTGGTGCTGGCGCTCAATACCGCCGCCAAGACCGACAATGCCGCCTTGCGCAGCGAGCTCTTGTCCTTGTTCGAACGCGCCCGCACGTTGAAGCCACGGGACGCAGCGGTCACACTAACGCCCGCCGTCGCGCCTGACCGGCTTCCCCCGACCACTCCCTAATTGGCGCCTCGCGCCCGGTACGCACGTCAATGAACCAAACCCGCTCCTTCCTGTTGATCGCCTGGCTGGCCGTGGCCGCCTTGCTGTGGATCGAGTGGAATAAACCCGCTCCCGTCGCCGCGACCACGCCCACATCTGCCGCGGCTACACCGGCTACCGGCGCATCGTCACCGCCGCCCGGTGCCCTCGCCCCCGCACCTGCGCCGGGCGCATCGCCCGCCGCTGCGGGCAGTGGCGCTCCGCTCGCTGCCGCGCCGCCAGCTGCAGGTACGACCGCAGCATCCACGTCCGCGCCGCGCCTGATCACGCTGGAAAGCGACACGCTGCGCCTGCAGGTCGACCTGTCGGGTGGCCGCGTCGTAGATTCGCAGCTGCTCCAGTACCAGGTCGAAAAGAAGCCCGGCAGCCCGCACGTGCACCTGCTGTCGAACGCGGAAAACAGCTTTTTCGCCGCCGATGCCGGGCTGATCAGCGTTGACGCCAAAGCCGTGCAGCGCGACCTGCAGCCACAATTCCAGACCGTGGATGGCGCTGGCCTGTACAAGATTGCACCGGGCGCCGGCGAACTGGCCGTGCCGCTCACCTGGACCGATCCGAACACTGGCATCACCGTCTCGCGCACGCTGCGCCTGGTGCGTGGCAGCTATGTGCTCGACGTCGATGACATGGTGGCAAACCGCGGCAGCGCAGCGCAGCGACTGTATCCGATGGTGGGCTTGTCGCGCGTTGCGCCGCCCGCGCCGCCGCGGCACAGCTTCCTGACCAACCCGGATGCGCTGAGCTTCGTTGGCGGGGTGTGGTACAGCCCCGACGCCAAGTACAAGAAAGTCGCGTTCACCGATTTCAGCAGCAAGCCACCGGGCAATGCGGCGGTGGACGATGGCTGGATCGGCATGCTGCAGCATCACTTCGCCAGCGCCTGGGTGCCGTTCCACGGCGACGTGCAGACCCGGTTTGAAACCGCCATCGGCAGCCACGATGGCGTACCGCTCTACACCATCCGCAGCATCGGCGCCCCGCTCGATGTGGCTCCGGGCAAGCAGGTGTTGCATCGCAACCGGTTGTGGGTCGGCCCGAAGCTGCAGGGACCGATGGCCGAGGTTTCGCCAACCCTGCGCCTGACCGTGGACTACGGAAAATTGACCGTGCTGGCGCAGCCCTTGTTCTGGCTGCTGTCGCTGCTGCATCGCCTGCTCGGCAACTGGGGTTGGGCGATCGTTGCCATCGTGGTGCTGCTCAAGGCCGCGCTGTACCCGTTGTCGCGCAAGCAGTACCAGAGCATGGCCAAGATGCGCTCGGTGCAGCCGCGCATCGAAGCCTTGCGCGAGCGTTATGGCGAGGACAAGCAGGCGCTGAACCTGGCGATGATGGAGTTGTACAAGAAGGAAAAAATCAATCCGATCGGTGGCTGCCTGCCGATCCTGGTGCAGATGCCGGTGTTCTTCGCGCTGTACTGGGTGCTGCTGGAAACCGTCGAGCTGCGCCATGCACCGTGGATGGGCTGGATCCAGAACCTGACCGCGCCCGACCCGTACTTCGTGCTGCCGTTCCTGAACCTGCTGGTGATGTTCCTGACCCAGCGGATGACGCCGACGCCGGGCATGGACCCGATGCAGAAGAAGATGATGCAGTTCATGCCGCTGGTGTTCGGCGTGATGATGGCCTTCTTCCCCGCGGGCCTGGTGCTGTACTGGGTCACCAACGGCGGCCTGGGCCTGCTGCAGCAGTGGTGGATGACCCGCGTGCACGGCCCGAACTCCGGCGCCGGACGTACGCCGCCGGCGACCAAGTCCGTGTCGACGGTGTCGCGCTAGGCAGCCGATGGCGGAGCGCGACGACCGCGACACGATCGCCGCGATCGCCACCGCCGCGGGCGCGGCCGGCTTGGGTATCGTCCGCCTGTCCGGGCCCGCGTCCAGGACGATTGCGCGCTCTCTCACCGGCATCGCGCTGCGGCCGCGACATGCGCATCGCGCGGTGTTCCACGACGACGACGGCAGCGTGCTCGACGACGGCATCGCTGTGTACTTCGCCGCGCCGAAGTCCTACACGGGCGAGGACGTGGTCGAACTGCAGGCGCACGGCAGCCCCGTGCTGCTGGCCCGGCTGTTGCAGTGCTGCATTGCACTGGGCGCCCGCGCCGCCCGCCCGGGCGAATTCACCGAGCGCGCCTTCCTCGACGGCCGGCTTGATCTCGCTCAGGCCGAAGCGGTCGCCGACCTGATCCACGCCGGCAGCCTGGCCGCGGCGCGCGCGGCACGTCGCTCGCTCGACGGTGAATTCTCGCGCGCGGTGCTCAGCGTCGCCGAGCAACTCGCGCAACTGCGCATGCATGTCGAGGCCGCATTCGATTTCCCCGATGAAGACATCGACGTGCTCGGTACGCCGGCGCTTGCCGCACGACTTGCCGACGTGCGAAGCGCGCTCGCTGACTTGCGCGCCGCCGCCAGTCGCGGTCGCCGGCTGGTGGATGGCCTGCACGTGGTGATCGCCGGCGCACCCAACGTCGGCAAGAGCTCGCTGCTCAATGCATTGATGGCCGAGGACCGCGCGATCGTCAGCGCCACCGCAGGCACCACGCGCGACCTGCTGCGCGAATCGCTGCTGCTCGACGGTATCGCAATGACGCTGGTCGACAGCGCCGGCCTGCACGCCTCGCACGATCCGCTTGAAGTCGAGGGCATCCGCCGCGCGCGCGCCGAACTTGAGCGCGCCGACCTCGTGCTTGCCGTGCTCGACGGCGCGGTGGATGCCATCGCGCTCGCCGCCGCCCGCGCCGCCTTGGCCGCGGACCTTCCCGCCGACACACCGGTGCTGTGGCTGGCCAACAAATCTGATCTCGGCAAGCCCGGCGTAGCCGGGGCGGTGGACGATGTCCTGGCGGTTTCTGCACGCTCCGGCGCCGGCCTGGACGCCTTGCGCGGACACCTGCGCCGCGCCGGTGGCACGGATCCGCAAGGCTCCGGAAGCTTCAGCGCCCGGACCCGCCATCTCGAGGCACTCGACCGGACCGGGGTCCTGCTGGCCGAGGCTGCCCAGTGCCTGGCGTCCGATCAAGGCGAGTTGGCTGCCGAAGCCCTGCGTCTGGCACAGGCGGCGCTCGGCGAAGTGACTGGTGCCGAGGATGCCGATGCGCTGCTTGGCCGGATCTTTGCGGGCTTCTGCATCGGCAAGTGAGACGGCTTCCAGCGCAGTGCGGCCAGCAGCGCCGGACACCTGGACCCAGGCAGCGGGAGGACTGACGAGCGTCGAAGGCGTCAGCCCACGGCTACGCGGTGCCGCGCACGGGGTAGTCCTTGTCGATCACAAACTCCAGGCCTTTCAGCAACGAGGCCAGGTCCGGACGCGCGAAGGGCGCGTTGGAGATGTCGACGATCTGCACCTTGCCTTGCGGATTGAGCACGAAAACGCCCGGCTCGGCGAAGCGGTGGTCGGTCTCCTGGGGCGAGCGCGGGTCCGAAACGTACAGGCCAAGCTGGCGCATTTCCTCGACCGACAGCCCGTAGCCGACCGGGAAGTTCCAGCCGCACGCCTCGACCTGTGGCGCGGCCTGCTCCTTGGAATCGGCCGACACCGTTGCCACCGCGATGTTTGCGGCGCGGAAGTTGTCGAGCATGCCATTGAGCGTGTCCAGGTAGCTCTTGCACAGCGGGCAGTGCTTGCCCCGGTAGACGATCAACACGCGCCAGCCCGATTGTGCGGCCGGCTCAAGGCGGTCGCCATTGACTGTGGCCCAACTGAGCGGCGGAAACGTCGCGCCTGCGGCGATCTTGGTGCTGGCGTCCATGTAACTCTCCTGGGGTGGATGGATCGGGGAGGAAACCGCCGCGGGGGGCGGCCAAGGGGACCGGCACGGGCGGCATCGCGCTTGCGGGCATGATGCAAGCGTCTCTCGTTGCATAGTAGATACCTACTGGACGCGCCCTGCGAGCGTCGATTCGGTCACGGCGCGGGTGGAAACGCCTTGACATTGCGCCCGGTGTTTTGTCTGCTGAAAGCCACGCGTCTTTCAAATCCGCTGCTTGCGAGTCCAGCCCATGGCTTCCGTCCGACCGACCACCTCGACCCTTCACTGGGCCCTCGCGACTGCGCTCGGGCTGGGACTTGCCGCTTGTTCAAAGCCGCCGGCCACCACCGCCGCGCCAGCGGCCGCCCAGGCCGTTGCCGCCGCCGATGCCGCCCAGGCCGCGGCCAAGGCCGCCGCCGAGCAACAGGCCGCCGCACTGGCCGCGTTGTCGGCCGATGAACTGAAGGCGCGCGGCCGCAAGGCCCTGCGCGAGCAGCGTATCTACAGCCCGGCCGGCAACAATGCGATGGAGTACTACCTCGCCCTGCGCAAGAAAAGCGAAAAGCCTGATGCCTCGGCCGAAAGCGCGCTGATGGACTTGCAGCCCTACGCGGTGATCGCCGCCGAACAAGCGCTGGCCAAGGAAGACTTCGACGAAGCCGAACGGCTGCGCGCGCTGATTGCGGCGGCCGATCCGCAGGCGCCCTCGCTGGGCCGCATCGGCGACGCGATTGCCAAGGGCCGCGCCGCCCTGCTTGCGCGTACAAGCGACGCGGCCACCCAGACCGCTGCCCAAGCGGTCGCTGACGAAACAGCCAAGACCAAGGCCGCAGACAAGGCACGTACCGACGAAGCGGCGGCCGCTGCTGCTGCGCGCGCGTTGACCACGCCGTCCGCAGTGCCGGTCTCGCCATTGCCGCAGGGCCCGGCGCCCCAGAACAATCCGGAGCCGGTGGTCACCGCGCCACCCGCCGCGCCACCGCAGCAGCAGGCCCCACCGCCCCGTCCGCAGCCTGCTGCGCCAAGTCGTCCGCCGCCGCCTACCGGCAATCTGGTTGCAGTGAACACGCCTGAGCCGGTCTTTCCGCCGGAAGCACGCCGTTCGCGCACCGCAGGCCAGGTCGTGGTCAGTTTCACGGTCAACGCCGATGGCAGCGTCGGCGACGTGAACGTGGTCAGCGCCCGCCCGCGCGGCGTGTTCGAGCGCAACGTGCAGAACGCGGTGCGCAAGTGGCGCTACCAGCCGATGCCGGGCGCACAAAACGTGACCCGCACGTTCGACTTTGCACCCTGATCGAATGCCGCAGCGGCCTGGGCCGCAACAACCCCGACTTCGCAGCACCACCTCGTTGACCGCTTCTGGAAAGCTCTGAAAACGCGCCGAAAAAAAGCCCCGCACGCGCGGGGCTTTTTCTTTTCCTGGATCGCGAGGGCCTACGCCGAAATCGCCAACCTCTCATCGTGATACCGCCGCGCCGCCAGCCACCACAACACCACGCCAGCGCCCAGACCCGCGGCCAGGTAGCTGGCCCACTCGGTCATCGTGATCGGCTCGCTGCGCACCAGCTTGAGGATCATCTGGTTCTGCGCCAGGAACGGCACGGTCAGCATCCACAACTGGTTCTTCACCGGGTTCACCAGCAAGATGACGGTCGGGATGATCGGCAGCAGCATCAGCACGCTCATGTAGCTTTGTGCCTCCTTCACCGATTTCGCACCGGCTGCGATCAGCGTGAGCAGGCAGGTACCGATCAGCACGATCGGCAACAACACCAGCAAGATCCGCGCGATCGCCCAGAAGGTGACGTCGAGCTTGATGCCCAGGCCCGGCGCGAACTGGAAGCTGAGCTTGAACGCCGCCAGGGTCAGCACCAGGCTGAGGATGCCGAAGCTGCAGGCGGCCAGGATCTTGCCGCTCATGATCGTGCCGCGTGCGGCCGGCGTTGCCAGCAGCGGCTCCAGTGACTGCCGTTCGCGTTCACCGGCGGTGGCATCGATCACCAGGTAGGCGCCGCCCAGGAACGAGGTCAGGATCAGCAGGTAGGGCAGGAAGGCCAGCGCCTGCCCGCGTCGCGCCTCGGGCGTGGCCAGGTCGCGATCACTCACCCGCAGCGGCTGCACCGTGGTCGGGCTGATGCCGCGCGCCACCAGGCGCAGGCTGCCGACGCCGGAGGCGTAGTTGTCGAGCAGCGATTGCAGGCGCTGCACCGGGATCTGCGCATCCTCGCGTGAGCTGTCATGCAGGATCTCGACCAGCGCCGGCATGCTGCCGCGCCATTGCGCGTCGAACTCGCCGCCGATGCGCAGGATGACGTCGTTTTTCTGCGTGCGGATGGCCGCGTCCGGATCCACAGGCGCCGCCACCACGACGATGTTCTGGCCTTCCAGCCAGGCCACCAGGTTGGGCGCGTTCTTGCGCCCGATGACCGGAACCTCGAGCGGCTTTTCCAGCTGCGTGCTGATGCGGTCCGAGGCCAGCTTGCCGATGCCCAGGATGAGCGCGGGCATCAGCAACGGGCCCATCAACAACGAGATGGCCAGGGTGCGGCGGTCGCGGAACAGGTCGAGCAGTTCCTTGCGCCAGACAGTGATCAGGGCGTTCATGCGTGCAGTCCTTCTTCGGAGCCGATCGCCTTGACGAAGGCGTCTTCCAGGTTGTCTTCGCCGGTCTGGGCGCGCAGTTCGTCGGGCGTGCCCGAAGCCATCACCTTGCCCTGGGCGATCACCACGATGCGGTCACACAGCGCGGCGACCTCCTGCATGATGTGGCTGGAGAAAATCACGCAACGACCCTCATTGCGCAGCTGGCGCAGGAAGTCGCGCAAGCCGCGCGTGGTCATCACGTCCAGCCCGTTGGTGGGTTCGTCGAGGATGACGTTCCGCGGGTCGTGCACCAGCGCCCGGGCGATCGCGGTCTTGGTGCGCTGGCCCTGTGAGAAACCTTCTGCCTGGCGGTCGAGCACGTCTTCCATGCCCAGCGCTGCCGACAGCGCAGTGGTGCGTTCGGCAATCGCCTCGGCGGACATGCCGTGCAGCGCGCCGAAGTAGGCAATGTTCTCGCGGGCGGTCAGGCGCTTGTAGACGCCGCGCGCATCGGGCAACACGCCCAGCCGGCGGCGCACCGCCTCGGCATCGCGCACGCTGTCGAAGCCATCCACGGTGACCGTTCCCGATTCCGGCGACATCAGCGTGTAGAGCATGCGCAGCGTGGTGGTCTTGCCGGCACCGTTGGGGCCGAGCAGTCCGGTGATCTCGCCGTCGCGGGCGGTGAATCCAACGCCCTGCACCGCGCGCACGATACCGGTCTTGGTCTTGAAGCTCTTGTGCAAATCATGGACTTCGATCATCTCAGGGCTCCCAGCCGTAAAAGCCCGTGAACGGCGCCGCGTACGGCACCTTGTCCAGGCAGTGGACATCCAGGGACTTGGCGTCCGCGGTTTCGACAAAGCGGGTGAACAACTTGGGCACGCAGCCCACCGGCAGCACGTTGTGGCCCTGGCCACGCAGCACCAGGTGGCGTGCATTACCGAGCGACTTGAGCACCTCGTCGCCAAATGCAGGCGGCGTGACCGGATCAAATTCGCCAGACAAGATCAGCACCGGAATGTTGCCGGTCAGCGGCGCGCGGAAATCGGCCGGGCGCTCGCCGTGCGGCCAGATCGCACACTGTGCCTGCATCGCGGTGACCAGGTCGGTGCCGAGCAAGGTATTGGCATCGGCAGGATCCACCTTCAGCTCGCCGGCATCCTCGGTGCAGATCACCGAGTACTGCATGCCGTCGGTGATCTGGTCGCCGACCGTGGTGCGTAGCAGGTTGGCCAGCGCCATCAGCGGCTCATAGCGCCCATGCGCGGCTTCGTTGAGCTCCAGCGGCAACAAGCCTGCCACCTGCGGGATGTAGGCAAACAGGCGCGCGAGGCCAGCGATATGCCCGGTAGTCAGTGTCTGGGTGCGTGACTCGCCGGTGATCGCGTCGCGGAACGTCACTGTCGGCGGCGCCGTGCGCAGGGTCTGCATCAGGGCGTTGAGGTTGCTGCGCGGGTCGCCCAGCTTGCCTTCGCACGTGGGGTCCTTGGCGCAGCGCGCGAACTGGCGATCAAGTGAACTCTCCAGCGTGCGCGCCATGGTGTTGCCCAGCACCAGCGAGTTGGGGGCGATGCCATCGATGGTGATGGTGCGCACGTGGCTCGGGTAGCGCTTGGCATATTGCTGCGCCACGCGGGTGCCGTAGGACACGCCCATCAGGTTGAGCTTGTCGGCACCGATCGCAGCGCGCACCTGGTCCAGGTCCTGGATCGCGTCGGTCGTGGAATAGAAGCGCAGGTCGGCGATCTTCGACAGTTCGGCCACGCAGCGCCGCGTCGCCACGCGCATCTTCGCAAGGTCGGCGGCATCGCTTGCTTCGGACGGCGTTGATCCATCGCCGGTGACTTTATCGCCGGTGACTTTATCGCCGGTGTCTTTATCGCCGGTGACTTTATCGCCGGTGTCCTTGTTGTCAGTGGCGGCGTTCCCACTGCCCTGGTTGCCAGCGGTTTTATCGGCGCCAGACTTGACATCGCCGGCCTTGGTCGCGTCATCGGCGTCCTTGCAGCTGAGCTTGTTGGATCCGCCGGTGCCGCGCTGGTCCACCAGCAGGATGTCGCGGTGCTTGCGCAGATCGGCAAACGCAGCGGCGATGGTCGGAAATGTCTCCAGTGCCGACTGGCCCGGGCCACCGGCGATCATCACCATCGGATCGGGCTCGGCTTCGCCCTTGGCCGGCAGCCAAGCGACCGCCAAGCGGATTTTTCGGCCCGCAGGTGCCGCGCGGTTTTCAAGCACCTCATAGCTGCCACAAAGCGCCTCGACCGATTGCGTACCGAAGGCCGGCGCCAGCGTGCATGGAGTAAAGCCGATCTTGCCGACCTGGCGGGTAATGGCATCGCGTGCCTTGCCAACGCCAACGCTTGGCCGCGTCGATGCGCCCGCGCCTGCAGATGGCGCTTGCTGCGCCGCAGGTATTGCGGCGGCATCCTTGCCAAACGGGTGCGGCAACTTGAACCAGGCCAGGGCCGCCAGGGCCAGGGCCGCCACGATCAGGCGGCGTTGTGTGTTCGACATCAGGACATCCTCATTCAGCGTGGTGCGTCGGAAAAAATCTGTTCGATGGGCTCGCCGAAGGTGCGGGCGATGCGGAAGGCGAGCGGAAGGCTCGGGTCGTACTTCCCGGTCTCCAGCGCATTGACCGTCTGTCGGGATACCTCGAGCTGTTCGGCCAGTGCGCCCTGCGACCAACCGCGCGCTTCACGCAATTCGCGCAAGCGGTTGTTCACAGGTAACGCCTGGCCACCACCACCTTGGTGATGGCATAGGTGAAACAGATTGCGGGAAACACGAAAAGCATCGCCACGCTCGACGGGATGGCGATCAACTTGGCGCTCTGCAGGAAGCCCATCGCCATGTAGCCGGCGCTCACCAGCAGCGCGGCAATCGAGCCGGACTCCAGCTCGATGCGCCGGTGCAGTTCGTCGGAGTCGCGCACGAAGTGCACGAAGGCGCGCAGCAGCCACATGATCAGCACGGCGGGCAACAGGGCGATCGCCACGCGCAGCCAGTGCTCGTCCACTGCGTTCAGCAGACGCCGCCAGACCAGCATGACCGCGACATAGCCGGTCATGGCCACGGCAAAGTCACGCCGATAGCGGCGCATCACCGGCTTGGGCACCGCGTCGCTCATGTCCGGGCTCCACCACAGCACGGCGGCGGCAAGCAGCCCGCCCACGCCCATGCCGGTGAACAAGCCGGCCACGTGGTCGCTGAGAAACGCCTGCGAATAGCCCGCCCAGGCCAAGCCCAGGCTGGCCAGGCTGCCGGCGAGCATCCACAGGGCCTTGCGGCGGCAATTCGTAAGCGGTTCGGAGGGACTCATGGCGGCCTGTCAAGGTAACTTGACAGGAAGATACGTCCAGCCGGGCAAGCTGTCAAGGGTGCTTTACATCACGGCTACTTGCTGCTGACGTACTTCTCGCGGCGGATCGCCGGAATTGCCAAGCCGGCGGCCTTCAGCAATTCGAAGGCACTGTCGACCATATTCGGGTTGCCGCACAGGTAGGCGATGTCGGTCGCCGGGTCGGGTGCGAAATCGACCAACGCATCCTGCACATAGCCGCGTCGCACATCCGGATGTGCGGCGTCGGGCAGTTCGCGGCTGAAGCAGGGCACGAAGCGGAATCGCGGATGCGCGGCGGCGAACGCGGCAAAGTCATCACCGTAAATCAATTCTTCCGGGGTGCGCGCGCCAAACAGCAGCACAACGTCCAGCTCGCGGGCGGCCATCAACTGCGCCAGCTGCGGCAACATCGCGCGGTATGGCGTCACGCCAGTGCCGGTGCCAATCAGCAGGTAACGATGATTCTGGTCCGCGGCACCCAGGCAGAAGCGCCCGTACGGGCCGCTGGCCTGGATCTGCTGGTCTTCGTCGAGCGCCGCGAACAGGGCCGTGGCCGCGCCACCAGGCACGTAGCTGACCGCGATCTGCACCGACTCGCCCGGACCCAACGCGTGCTCGTGCATGGTCGCCAGCGAGTAGCTGCGCTTGGTCGGGGTGCCGTCGGCGTAATTGAAATGCACCTGGATGAACTGGCCGGGGACGAAGTCCAGCGGCAGCCCATCATCGCGGGCAAAATCCAGGTGTCGCACGCTGGGGGCCAGCATGCGGCTGCCGACCAGGCGCAGCGGAAAGGGATTGGCCACTCGGGATTCCGTCGAACGCGCAACTGCGCGGCGCTTATAATACCGCTCCGGCGTGCCCGCCACGGTGCGCGCCCCGTGAAAAGCCCCACGCGCGCCGCGCGCCGCCCAACGAGTCCGACCGCATGCCCACGCCCGCCCTGCACGTCCGCGACCTGCGCAAGACCTATGACACCGGCGTGGAAGCCCTCAAGGGCATCTCGCTCGATGTCGCGCCGGGCGACTTCTTCGCCCTGCTCGGCCCCAATGGCGCCGGCAAGTCCACCCTGCTCGGCGTGATCAGCTCATTGGTGAATGCAACCTCGGGCGATGTGCAAGTGTTCGGCATCGATGTGGCGACCGAGCGTTCGGCCGCAATGCGACAGATTGGCCTGGTGCCGCAGGAGATGAACTTCAACTTCTTCGAACGGCCGATCGACATCCTCACCAACTACGCGGGCTTTTACGGCATGCCGCGCGCCCAGGCACTGGTGCGTGCAGAAGAAGAACTCAGGTCCGCGCAACTGTGGCCCAAGGCCTTCATGATGAGCCGCACGCTGTCGGGCGGTATGAAGCGCCGGCTGATGATCGCGCGCGCGATGATGACCCGGCCCAAGCTGCTGATCCTCGACGAACCCACCGCTGGCGTGGACATCGAGATCCGTCGCGGCATGTGGAAGACCTTGCGCGAAGTGAACGCCGCCGGTACCACCGTCATCCTGACCACGCACTACCTCGAGGAAGCCGAGAGCCTGTGCCGCAATCTGGCGATCATCGATCGCGGCCTGATCATCGAGGCAGGCCCGATGAAAACCTTGCTGGCCAAGCTCGACGTGGAAGGCTTCGTGTTCGACATCGACGGCGTGCTGCCGGCGATGTTGCCGGAGTTGCCGAACATGGTGCTGCTGGCGCCGAACGACCACACCTTGACCCTGGAGATGCCCCGCAGCCAGGACCTCAACGGCGTGTTCACTGCGCTCAGTGGTGCCGGCATCCGGGTGCGATCGATGCGTACCGAATCCAACCGCCTGGAGGAACTTTTCCTGCGCCTGACCAGCGACAACAAGCTGCCCACCGCGGCAGGAGCCAACTGATGGACACGTCCGCCGTCCCGCAACACGCCGCCGACGCGCCGCCGATGCCAACCGCCGAGGTCGCGCGCGCCGCCAACCTGATCGCCATCCGCACCATTGCCCGGCGCGAGATCATGCGCATCCTGCGTATCTGGGGCCAGACATTGGTGCCCCCGGCAATTACCATGACGCTGTACTTCCTGATTTTCGGCACGCTCATTGGCTCGCGCATCGGCAAGATGGGCGGCTTCAGCTACATGGATTTCATCGTGCCGGGCCTGGTGATGATGTCGGTGATCCAGAATGCCTACGGCAATATTTCCTCGAGCTTCTTCGGCGCCAAGTTCGGCCGCCACATCGAGGAAATGCTGGTCTCGCCGATGCCCAACTGGGTGATCCTGGGCGGCTATGTGTCAGGCGCCGTGCTGCGCGGGCTGCTGGTCGGCGTGATCGTGCTTGTGATTGCCATGTTCTTCACGCATGTGCGCATGCCACATCCGTTCGTTACCCTGGCCACGGTGTTGTTGGGCGCGATCATCTTTTCTCTGGCCGGTTTCGTCAACGCGGTGTACGCCAAGAAGTTCGACGACATCGCAATCATCCCGACCTTCATCCTGACTCCGCTGACTTACCTTGGCGGCGTGTTCTATTCGGTCAAGATGTTGCCGGGCTGGGCCGAGGCAGCCACGCACCTGAACCCGATTTTCTACATGGTCAACGCGTTCCGCTACGGGCTGCTCGGTCCGACCGCGATCGACATGCCGCTGTGGAGTGCGTTCGTGGTGATGCTTGCGTTTGTGGTCGCACTGGGCTGGCTTGCGTTGCGACTGCTCACCAAGGGCGTCGGCCTGCGCAGCTGACCCGCCGCGCGGCGGGCAGGCGACGCGCCGGGCAGGCGACGCGGCGGATTTCGCGCCGGCATCAGGCGGTGGTGTCCACGGGCTTGCGATGGAACTTGCGTGCGAACCAGCCACCGAGGTCTTCGAGCACGGTGAAGGCCGCCGGGATCACGATCAGCGACAGCAGGGTCGAGGTGATCAGGCCGCCGATCACCGAGATCGCCATCGGCGCGCGGAAGCTGGAATCGCCCGACAGGCCCAGTGCGATCGGCATCATGCCGGCCATCATCGCCAGCGTGGTCATGACCACCGGCTGCACGCGCTTGCGGCAGGCGTCGATCAGCGCATCGTGTTGCGACAGGCCGTGTTCGTCCTCGGCCATCACCGCATAGTCCACCAGCAGGATCGAGTTCTTGGTGGCGATGCCGATCAACATCAGCAAGCCGATCAGCGCCGGCAGCGACAGCGCCTGATGGGTGATCAGCAGCGCGCCAAAGGCACCGCCCGCGCACAATGGCACTGCGGTCAGGATGGTCAACGGCTGCAGCACATGGTTGAACAGCAGCAGTAGCACCATGTAGATGCAGATCAGGCCGGCCGCCATCGCAATGGCGAAGCCGACGAACAGCTCCACGAAGACCTCGGCATCACCGGTGTTGATGAAGCTCACGCCTGGCGGCAGTCGCTTGACGCTGGGCAGCGCCTGCACTTGTTTCATCACCTCGCCCAACGGCCGGCCGTTGAGCTCGGCGGTAAAGGTGATGTTGCGCTGGCGCTTGTAGCGATCGATCTGCGAGGGGCCGCTGGCCTGGGTGATCGTCGCCACCGATGACAGCGGCACCGGGCCACGCGCGCCGGGTACCCGCAGGCTGCCAAGCAGCGCGGGATCGTCGAGCGCGCTGCGCGCAAAGCCGACCCGGATCGGCACCTGCCGCTCGGGCAGGTTGAGTTTTGCCAGGCGTTGGCGGTAGTCGCCGGCGGTGGCGATGCGCGCGGCTTCGGCGATGTCAGCGGTGGCCACGCCTAGGTCGGCGGCGCGCGCGGGATCCGGCGTGATCACCAGCTCCGGGCGCAGCAAGGAGGCCGACGAAGAGATGCTCCCCAGCCCCTTGATCGTGCGCAGGTCACGCTCAAGGGTTTGCGCGGTGTCGAGCAGGCGCTTGGGATCATCGCTGGCCAGCACCAGCTGCATCAGCTCGCCCGGCTCGGAGCTGATGTAACTCACCCGCGCGCCGGGCAGGTCGGCGACACGCTGGCGGGCTTCGGCCTCGAGGGTTTTCTGGTCGCGGCTACGGGTATCGGCATGGCCCCAATCCAGCACCAGGATGGCCTTGCGTGCTTCGCCAACGCCGGTCTTGGCCGGATCGCCGATATCGATGGTGCCGCCGATGGTGCTGTACACATGTTGCAGTTCGGGAATGACCGAGATTTTGCGTCGCGCCAGTTCTGCCAGCGCAGTGGTGTCCTGCAGGCGTGCGCCCGGCGCCAGCTCAAGCGACAAGTTGCTGCGGCCCAGGTCCGAGGTCGGGATGAACGTCGTCGGGATCAGCGTCGCGATGCCGAGCGAGGCCAGGAACAGCGCGAATGCGATCCACAGTGTCCAGGCACGGTGCCGCAATGCCCGGTCCACCCAGCGCAGGTACCAGGTCATCAGCCGCGTTTCGCGCTCGCGTTCGGGATGCGGCTTGAGCTGGTAGGCGGCCATCATCGGCGTCAGCAGGCGCGCCACCAGCAGCGAGAACAGCACCGCCGTGGCCGCGGTCCAGCCGAACTCGCGGAAGAACTTGCCCGGGATGCCGGGCATGAAGGCGACCGGGATGAACACCGCCGCCAGCGTGAACGAGGTCGCGATCACCGCGGTGCCGATTTCCTGCGCGGCATCGATCGCCGCCTGCATCGGCGTCTTGCCCATGCGCAGGTGGCGCACGATGTTTTCGATCTCGACGATCGCATCATCCACCAGGATGCCGACCACCACCGACAGTGCCAGCAGCGTGATCAGGTTGAGCGAGAAACCGAACCAATACATCACCGCAAAGGTCGGGATGATCGACAATGGCAATGCCACCGCACTGATCCACGTCGCGCGCCAGTCGCGCAGGAAAGCCCATACCACCAGCAGGGCGAGGATCGCGCCCTCGTAGAGCATTGTCATCGAGCTGTCGTAGCTGCGCTGGGCTTCCTCCATGGTGGAAGTGACGAGCTGGAAACGCAGGTCCGGATTGGCCGCGCGGAATGCGTCGAG
Organism: Arenimonas sp.; assembly: GCA_046596115.1. Taxonomy (GTDB): domain Bacteria; phylum Pseudomonadota; class Gammaproteobacteria; order Xanthomonadales; family Xanthomonadaceae; genus Arenimonas. The sequence goes on along the minus strand of JBKJMY010000167.1, from coordinate 878 downwards.
CACCTTGTGCACGTGCTTGGCGACTTCGACCTCGCTTGAGCCGCGGGTGCGCGACAGTGCGAACGCGACCACCGGCTTGCCGTCGAGCAGCGCCGCTTGCGACGGGTCGGCAGCACCATCGTGGATGCTCGCCACCTGTGACAGCCGTAATGGCCGGCCATCGGGCAGCACCAGCGAAAATTCCTGCAGCGCCTGCGCGTCGGCAATGGTGCCGACCGTGCGGATCACCTGCTGGCTGCCGGCGAGCTCGGCCTTGCCACCGGGTCGCTCGGATTGAATGCGCGCCAATTGTTGCGACACCTCGCCCGCGGTGATGCCCCAGGCCTGCAATGCCTGCGGGTCGAGGTCCACGCGGATCTCGCGATCCACGCCGCCCGCGCGTGCCACCAGTGCCACGCCCTGCACGCCATACAGCGCCTTGCTCAGGTCGCGATCGACCAGCCAGCTCAGCTCCGCGGTATCGCGGCGATCCGAGGCGACCGTGTAGGTCATCAGCGTGCCGCCGATATTGACCTTGGCCACCACCGGCTCCTGGATGTCCTGCGGCAGCTCGCTGCGGACCCGTGTCACCGCATCGCGCACATCATCCAGGGCCGTCGGCAGTTCGGTGTCGAGGGTGAACTCGATCGAGGTCGTACTTTGGCCCTCGGACACCGCGGAGATCACCCGCTTGATGCCGGTGATGGTGGCGACCGAATCCTCGAGCTTGCGGGTGACTTCGGTTTCCAGCTGGCTGGGCGAGGCGCCGGGCAGGCTGATGGTCACCGTCACCATCGGGAAGGCGATATCGGGAAAGCGCGCGATCGGCAGCTTGTGGAAACCCCACAGCCCGGCCACGCACAATACGAAGAAAATCATCAGCGCCGGCCGTTGCCGGC
>JBKJMY010000155.1:0-2605 GCA_046596115.1 Arenimonas sp. | reverse complement strand
AGCCGGTCGGCCCGGTGACCAGCACGATGCCATGCGGCTCGCGGATCAGCCGGTCCATCTGCACCAGGGTCGACTCGGCCATACCCAGGCGGGAAAGATCGAGGCGACCGGCTTGCTTGTCGAGCAGGCGCAACACCACCCGCTCGCCGTGTCCGGTCGGAATGGTCGAGACCCGGACGTCGACCGGCTTGCCGGCAACGCGCAGGGTGATCCGACCGTCCTGCGGCAGGCGCTTTTCTGCGATATCCAACTGCGCCATGATCTTCACCCGCGAGACGATCGCGCCATGCAGGGCGCGCGCCGGCTCGACCAGGTCGCGCAGGCTGCCGTCGACTCGCAAGCGCACTACCGAGCGCGTCTCGAACGGTTCGATATGGATGTCGGAGGCACCCTCGCGCAGCGCCTGGGTAAACAGCGCATTGATCAGGCGGATCACCGGCGCATTGTCCTGGCTCTCGAGCAGGTCCTCGATCCGGGGAATTTCCTGCAGCAGCCGCGACAGGTCGAGGTCCTGGGCCAGATCGACCGCCAGCGCGGCGGCGCCGGCTTCGACGCCGTTGTAGGTCGCGGTAATCAACTCGTCGAACTGTGCGGCGGCGATCCGCCGCGCGCGCAGGGGCACGCCAAGCACGCGGCGCAATTCCGCCAAGGCGCCGGCGCTGGCGTCGCTGCGCACGGCTACTTCGGCGCGCTCCGCATCCAGGGCGGTGAGCACCACGCCATTGGCTTTGGCAAAAACATAGGGGATCCGGCTTGCCCGCCAGCTCATCAGTGACCGCTTTGCGTCGGCGTGGGTGGCAGCGGTAGCGCCGCCGGCAAGGTGTTTGGGGTGACACGCGGCGGCAGGGTGGGGCTCTGCATGTTCGGCAGCATCAGGTCGTTCTTCAGGCGGGCCTTCTGCTGCTCGCCCAGGATGTAGTCATAGCGCTGGCCGGTGAAGGCATCGGCACGGCGACTGTCGCGCACCAGCGTCGGCCGCAGGGAGATCATCAGGTTGGTCTTGTTGTGCGAGCGCGTCTTGGTCCGGAACAGGCTGCCAAGCACGGGTAGCGAACCCAGTAGCGGCACCCGTTGCACGCCGTCGGCGACGGTGTCCTGGATCAGCCCGCCGATCACCACGATCTGGCCGTCATCGACCAGCACGGTAGAGGACACCGAGCGCTTGTTGGTGATCACGCCGGCCAGGTTGGTCTTGTCGTTGATGCTCGATACTTCCTGGTAGATCTGCAGTCGGACGGTGCCACCTTCGGAGATCTGCGGCTTGATCCGCAGGGTCAGGCCCACATCATGGCGCTCGATGGTCTGGAAGGGCGTCGGCGTGGTGGAAGCACCGGTCAGTGCGTATTGCCCGGTCAGGAACGGCACATTCTGGCCGATCACGATCGCCGCCTCTTCGTTGTCGAGCGTCAACAACATCGGCGTCGACAGGATGTTGGCATTGCCATTGGTTTCCAGTGCCCGCACCAGCACACCGATGTTCAGGATCTGGCCAACACCGGGAATATTGATATGGCCGTTGACCACACCGACATTCAGTCCCGGACCTGCAGTGGCCGGATTCTGTGAAATGCCAATGATGTTCTGCCCGGTGCCGCCGAAATTGGTGCCGCCGAAGGTCTGGCTGTTGGTGCCGCCCAGGCCGCTCAGGTTCTGCCATTGCACGCCAAACTCGGCAGCTTTTTCCGCGGTCAACTCGACGATCAGTGCCTCGACGTAGACCTGGGCGCGGCGCACATCGAGCTTGTCCAGCGCCGCGCGCAGATTGTTGTAGATCGCATCTGGCGCGGTGATGATGATCGAGTTGGTCGCCGAGTCGGCCTGGATGATTCCCGGCGTAGCCGTCGCGGTTGGCGACGGGCCCGCCGCCAGGGAGGCGCCGAGCGCGGTCACCGGCGCGGCCGATGTCGCTTGCGCACCGACATCACCCTGGTAGATCGCGCGCAAGGTTTCCGCGAGCTTCACGGCCTCGGCATTTTTCAGGTAGACCACGTGGATATTGCCGCCGGCGTTGCCGGGCGTATCGAGCAGCGCCACGAACCGGCGCAATTGCGACAATCGGGATGGATCGCCAGAGCGCGCCAGCAGGCTGTTGGAGCGGGCGTCGGCGACCACGCTGAAACGCTGGGTGGCTTCGGTGGTGCCCCCCGGCTGCGACGCCGCTTCTGCGAACAACTGGTTGATCGTGACCGCGATGTCGACCGCCGAGGCGTAGTGCAGCGGAATGACCACCGGGTCGTTGCTGTTGGGCTGGTCGATCGAATCGATGATCTTGGCCAGGCGCGACAGATTGTTCGCGTAATCGGTAATCACCAAGGTGTTGCTGTTCTGGTAGGCGGTGATTGCATTGTTGGGCGGGATCAGCGGCCGCAGGATGGCCACCAGCTGCGTGGCCGACTGGTAGCGCAGCGTGAATACCTGGGTCTGGATGCGATCGCCACTGCCTTGCCGACGCCGACCGGTAGGACTTGGATACAGTTTGGCGTCGACCTCGGGGACGATCCGGACGATGCCGCGATCCTCGATCGCCGCGAAACCCTGCAATCGCAAGGCCGACAGGAACACTTCGTAGACGAGCGATCGCGGCAACGGCTTGGCCGATACGATA
>JBKJMY010000028.1:0-2676 GCA_046596115.1 Arenimonas sp. | reverse complement strand
GGAGGACCTGGGCTACCAGTGGCACGGCGGCATCTGACACCCGCCCCCGGCGGTGGCCTCGTGTCTGGGGGCATGGTGCCATGCCCGGCCGCCACGCGGCCACCGCCGGTGGCGGGTGTCAGATGCCGCCGTGCCACTGGTAGCCCAGGTCCTCCCAAAAGCCACCCTTGCCGCCGTCCACGTGGTCCATGCGATCCACCAGTTCGATTGCCACCAGGTATTTGGCCTGCTTGTAGCCCAGCTTGCGCTCCAGGCGGACGCGCAGCGGCGCGCCGTGCGGGATGTCGAGCTGCCGGTCGTTCAACTCGTAGGCCAGGATGGTCTGCGGGTGGTAAGCCTCGGACAGGTAAATACTTTCGTAATAGCGCTTTTCATTATTGTCGAGACTGTCGGCGCAGCGGAACAGCACATATTTTGCCCCCGGTGCCGGGCCGGCCATGTCGAGCACGCGTCCCAGCGGCGTGCCCTTCCACTTGCCGATGCAGCTCCAGCCCTCGACGCAGTCGTGGCGGGTGATCTGGGTGCGCGAGGGCATCGCGCGCAATTGTTCGATGCTCAATTCCATCGGTCGCGTGACCATGCCGGAAATCCGCAGCCGCCAGCTGGCGAAGCCGTCGGCAACCATCGCCAGGTATTCGGGTGTCTGCGGATTGGTCGAGCCATTGGCCTTGAACACCGGCGAGATGTCCGCTTCAGTGAACTCGGACGCGAGCGCGTTTTCGGTGGTCAGGGCGTGCAGGAGTTTGTCGGTAGGCGCATCGGCAGTGGTCAGCAGCGAGCGGAAGCCCGGGCTCATGGCCAGGTTGTCGCAACCAGCAAGCACACCCGCAGCGCCGAGCAGCGCCAGGCGCTCGAGGAATCGACGACGTTCGTTGTCGCTCATGGGGCGTCTCCGGTTGCGGTGGTGGGCTGCGAATCCGATACGGGGCCTGGCGGCGGCAAGGTGTCAGGAGTCGGATCGGGTGGAATCCGATAGCGCCCAGTGATCATCGAGCGCAACTGGTTCAGGGGTCCGCTCACCAGCACCATGAACACATGCGCCAGCACGAAGGCGAGCAAGGAAAAGGCGATGATGAAATGCCAGGTCCGCGCCGACTGCCGTCCGCCGACCAGATCAACCATCCAGCCGAGCACCGAGTCCATGTGCGGCGACATCGCCAGGCCCATCAGCACGATCCCGGGCCCGAACACGACGATCACCGAAAGATAGGCCAGCTTCTGCAACACGTTGTAGCGCGCCGCCTCGGCCCCGGTCGGGTGCTTGAACTTGAGGTGCTTCCGGATCGATCCGCCAATGCCATGCAACTCGGCGCCAGAAGGCGCGAGGTCTTGGCGGAAATGCCGCGAGCGCCAACTCCAAAGCCAATACGACAGGCCATTGATCACGAACAACCAGACGAAAAAGAAATGCCAGCTGCGCCCGTCGGCCAGGCTGCGTGGCCCGGGAACCGTGGCCCAGGCCGGAAACCCGCGCGCCTGGATGACGCCGGCCTGGTTTTTCGATGCGCCGAGTACGCCGGTGGTGTCGACGTGGAAAGCGCCGACCTGGGTGACGCCGCGAAGCTCACCCGAGGGCAATAGCATCGCCTTGAGCGACAGCGCTGGCTGGTCGAACCGCGAGTCGTTGCCCCAATACAGCGCCGGGTGCGCGTTGAAGATCTGCAGTCCGCTCATGAACAGTGCAATCAGGCAGATCGCGTTGATCCAATGCATGATCCGAATAGGCAAGCGATGCCGGTAAGTCAATTCACCCTTGGCTGCAGACATGCCCCCCTCCTATCGCGGAACGACCGCGTTGATCTTACTCCCCGGAAAGAGGCGGGCACGAGGCGAAAGGATGCGCGAGCCTCGACGGCCTGCGGGTCAGCCTCGGGTGGCTTGGTAGGCGACCAGCGCGGCATCGCGCGAGGCTTTCGGGTCGACGATCGGCGTGGACGGATAGTTCGGCGCGAGCTGCCTGGCCTGCTGCGGGTGTTGCCAAGGCGCGAATACTGCCGGTGTCGGCAGCGCGCGCAGCTCGGGGATCCAGCGACGGATATAGCGGGCGTCACGGTCGAAGCGCTCCGCCTGCGCCACCGGGCTGAAAATCCGGAAGTACGGCGCGGCATCAGCACCGGTTCCCGCCGACCACTGCCATCCCTGGCTGTTGTTGGCCAAGTCAGCATCCACCAGCGTGTCCCAGAACCAGCGCGCACCATGGCGCCAGTGATAGCGCAAGTTGCGGGTGAGAAAGCTCGCTACCAGCATGCGCACGCGGTTATGCATCCAGCCGGTGTGCCAGAGCTCGCGCATGCCCGCGTCCACCAGCGGCACGCCAGTGCGGCCTTGCTGCCAGGCCGCAAGCAGTGCCGGATCGGGCGTGTTCCAGTTGAATTGGGCGAACTTCGGGCTGAGGTCGCGATCGCTGGTGTGCGGGTAGTGATACAGCAGGTGATGGGCGAACTCACGCCACCCCAGTTCGGCCACGAAGCCGGTCCGGTCAACTTCCGGCATCGGCGGATGCTGGCGGCGCTCCAGGCGGCTGACAATCTGGCGTGGTGAAATTTCACCGAAGTGCAGGTGCGGCGACAGGCGCGAGGTGCCGATGCGATCCGGGCGGTCGCGATCCGTGGTGTAGGTGCGCAGTGCGCCGTCGGTGAAGGTTTCCAGCGCCTCGCGCGCGCCGGCTTCGCCGGG
>JBKJMY010000345.1:0-8823 GCA_046596115.1 Arenimonas sp. | reverse complement strand
CGGATTGATCCTCGGGCCGGTCGTTCTCACCATCACGCTGGAGCTGTTGGCGAGTTGGCGCGAGGTCAATGCCAGCGACCTGGGGAGCGCTGCGGCCGACAACACGCTTGGGGCTGAACTTCATTCAGAAAGCGCGCCAGGTTGAGGTTTTTGTGGAGGCACATGGCTGCAACGTGGTGCCGGCGGTGCACCGCGCTGCAGCAATTCAGTAATGCCATGAATGCGCTTCAGGCGCGCAGCGATCCGGTGCCCACCACTCAGTGGGTGGGCGTCTTGCTGTAGAGGTTGATGATGTCGCTGATGGCGTCCTTGCAGACCTGGCAGAACACATCGCTGCGATCGAACATGATGCATTGCATCTGCGGTCGGTAATATCCGGCCGCCTCATAGTTCGCGCCCTCGAACGCGCCCACGGTCTTGCGGTAGGGCGAGCGGTCGAACAGGTCATCGCTGAACTTTGCTTCGGCCTTGAACAGCGCGGTCATTTCCGATTCCGGGCGCTTGTCCTTGCGTAATTGCATGCGCGTGGCCTGGTTGACCCGCTCGAAGGCCTCGAACTGCGCCTTGGGCCAGGGCGTAGGCAGCGGCGCGCCAGGCGTGACCCGCGCCTTCCATTTCAGCTTGGCCGGATCGCGCAGGGCGGTGACGTTCGGCTCCCATGGCTCGACCTTTTCGGCAGCCGCGGGCCCATACACCGACGGTGATGTGTAGTACTCGTCCGCCAGCCCGGCAAAGTGATGCCCGAACTCGTGCACGAACAGGTAGTCGCGCCAGTCATTGTCGGCCGCGGCAGTGCTGAACTCGCCGAAGATACCGCCGCCACCATAGGTTTCGCCGTTGAACAGGATCTCGACGAATTCATAGGGTGCGTACTGCGCCAGGTCGCGGAACTTGCGGTTGTCCAGGGTCAGCGCATAGCGCTCGCTGCCGAAGATGTCGTAACGCAAGCCCACCGCGCTGGCGCGATGGATTCCCGTGGATGGCCGGCTGACGCCCGACACCGGCACCGGCACGGTGAGTGCCCAGACATTGAAGTCCCCTGCCCGCTCCTTGAATGGCGAGACAGTGAACAGGTGCGCGGCCATTGCCCGCGCCTGGCGTTCGAACTTGTCGAGTTCGTTGGCGGCATAACCGTCGCCAAGGATAAGCAGGTCCACCTTCGTCGCCGAATCACCGCTGTGGTGGATGGACAGCAGCTTGGCCGGTGCCGGCCATGCCACGCGCTCCACCGCAAGATCGTTCGGATCGATGCGCAGCTTCCACACCGACACGAAGGCATTGCTGGCATCACGCTCGAGGATGCGCACGTCCACCGGCTTGGCCGGCATCGGGAAGCGCAGGGATTCCTGGAAACTGCGGCGCAGCGACTGCGCTTCGTCGGTGCTGCGCCATTCGCCGAAGATGGTGCTGTATCCGCGCGAGTAAAGGACCTTGCCACTGTCCGGATCGACCACTTCAAATTTCTGCACGCCACGATTGCTGTCGTCGATCGGCTGCGCCGGATTTCCCGGCCAGGGCAGCGGCTCCACCACCACGCGGTCGAGCGCGAAATCCTCGGTGCTCGCCGTACCGGCGTGCTGGATATCCACGCGCAGCGTCGGCACAGGCGCCGAAGCAGCAGTTGCGGCAGCGACCAGCATGGCAAGAAGGATGGACATGGCAGTTCCCCTGAATGGTGCCGACATCATGCCGCAAGCGGCGGTTTAACAGGAGCTTCAGCCCCTCTGGCGCAAACTTTGATGGCTGGAGTCACTCATTCCTACACGTCGCCGCTTCACCACTCCCGCCAGATTCCATCGAGGCGATACGCTATGGAGAAGTCCCATGACCACCTTGAATGCCGATATCCGCAAGGCAAAGGTACAGACCATCAACGAACTCATCCAGGCCACGCGCGATAGCGCGGCCTTCTACCAGGATGCGTCAACCCATATCGAAAATCCGCAGCTGAAGACCCTGTTCGTCGACATGGCGCAGTCCAAGAACGGCCTGGTCGGCAGCATGTCAAAGGAAGTGCGCAGCGAAGGGGCCACGCCGGCTGCGACGGGTACCTTCGGCGGCGCGTTGCGCCAGTTCTATGGCAACGTCAAGCCGCTGATCGCCTCCGACAACGGCGACTACTTGTACGTCAAGGAACTTGAGGCAAGCGAGGACCGCCTGCTGGAAGCGTTCCGCGACGTGATCAAGGACGACAAGGCGCCGCTGGCAGTGAAGGAATCGCTCAACAGCTACCTGCCAACCGTGGTCAAGCAGCATGACGCCATGCGCGACCGCAAGTGGGCGATGCAGGCGCACCACTAAGCCGCAACGGCCACGCTTGAAACAGCAATGGCCGAACAAGGAAAAGGCCGGCGCAAGCCGGCCTTTTTCATTGCCCGTCGTTTTTCATAGCCTGCAATCAGCTCAGCCGCGCAGGCGCAAGCTGCCCGGCGCGTAGCCGATCCATGCAAACAGCCGCTTGCCCATCGCCAGGCTCAACAGCGACACCACGGCTACGGCGCCAACGTGCCAGAGCAGCAGCATCAGGCTGTTTTCGCCAGCATGAAACAGGCTCACGCCGGCGGCCGACACGGCGGCGGCGGCGAGCGCCGCAAGCATGGCGGTCGCGCCAGGACGGACCACGCCGGCGTGACGCACCATCAGCAGCATCAGCACTGTCAGCGGCAGGCTCATGGAGACGATCGCGCGTGCGCATTCGCCACTGTGCGTCTCCAGCGCGAAGGCGGCCATGCCTTGCGTGGCGTAATCGGCCAGGCAACCCCAGCCGATCCCGCTGAGCCACAGTCCCAGCGGCAGCACCGGCAGCCAAGCCCATGACGGCGAACGGCCAGGCACGCTCACCTGGAAGGCAGCATAGGCCGCGCACAGGCCGGTGAGCACGCTTCCGATCCACTCCAGCGCCTGCGCTGGCTGGGATAGCGCCTGCCACAGGCCAGGGCGCAATCCAAAACTCGCGGCGATCAGCGCGGTCACAACTGCCGCTGCCAGCGCCCAACGCAGGGTACGCATGCCGGGGGAAGCGATTGGCCTGACCGGCTTGGCGTGGCCCGCCAGTTGCTCGATCAGGGAATGGGTGTCAGTCATGGTCATGCTCCTGGCCACCGAGCTTTCGCTGCAGGGCCTTGATGGCGCGGTGGCATGCGACCTTGAGCGAACCAACGCTCTGGTCGCTGCGCTCGGCCGCTTCGTTCAATGACAGCTCGTGAAGGCGCAACAATTGCACCGCCTCGCGCTGCCGGTCCGGCAGCTTCCCGATGGCCTCGTGCACGGCGCGCCGCAACTGCGACTGCGCAAGGGACTGTTCGGGCGTATGGCATGCATCCGCGGCATGTTCGATTGCTTCGTCGCCGACTTGCTCGTGTTGCGCGCGCCGGGTGCGCTGGCGCAGCGCGTCGATGCAGCGGCGCGTGGCAATCGTGCCAAGCCATGGTTTGAATGGACGGCCGGGCTCGTAGGTATGGCGGATCTCGTGCACCACGATCAGGATTTCCTGGACCATGTCCTCGGCGTCCTGCTCCTGGCGCAAATGACGGCGCGCGATCGCGCGCAGGTAAGGCGCAATGGCGACCAGCAACCGCTGGTAAGCCGTGCGATCGCCGGTCTGGGCGCGCGCCATCCAGTCGGCCCATGGCGCGGAAGGATCCGGACCATCGGCGCCCGGCCGACGCTGGCTGCGCTCGGCGCTTTGGTCTTCGACGGTGCTCGACATGCGGCGGCGCGGCCCCGGAAACTGAACGATCGTGCCCATGGTGACCCACGGACGCATCGAAGCCAAGCTTGCCGAGGTCACCGCCGCCGGCGCCAGAACAAGTGATCCAGCGACAGCGCGCCCGGCCCGCGCGCCGCCAGATACACCAGGCAAGCCGCCCAGACCGCATGCGTCGGCCACGCGTCTGGATACACGAAGACCTCGATCACCAGGGTCATGCCGAGCAAACCCAGCGCCGCGAATCGCGTTCCAAGGCCGAGCACCAGCAGCAGCGGCAGGATGTGCTCCGCCGTGGCCGCCATTGGCGCGGCCAGTTCCGGCGGCAGGAATGGCAAACGGTATTCGCTGCGGAACAGTTCCAGCGCGCCTTCGGAAATATGCGGCCAACCCAGTTGCACGTGGCGACCGATCGGATCGAGCACGAGGCCTTCGATCTTGGTTTGGCCGGACAGCCAGAATGTTGCGCCGATGCCGACCCGGGCCAGCAAGGCGATGAATCCATGCGGGATGCGCTCGAGCCAGGCGATGATTGTGTTGATGAAGTTGGTCATGCGGCGTCCTGTTTTGCGGAGTCGGGGTTGCAATGCAGTTGGGTCACCAGGCCATGCTCGAGCAATAGCGCGAAATTCACGGCGAAATCTGCGCCCGGTTTGCTTTCAGCCGAGGCCGCGAACGCGTCCGTGAGACTGGCGCCTTTCGCGAGCGCATCGAGCATGTCCAGCGCGCCCGGCGGAAGTTCCACCACATGCAACTCAAGCGCCGGGCGGCACACCAGCAGGTCCTGCGGGCATGCCAGGTCCAGGCCGCCGAGATCGACGCTGGACATGTCATCGGCGCGGTCGTGCACCGACCACAGGCCATGGATGGCGTGGCTTGCCCGCAGCCAGAACGCGGCGGGATGCAGGGACGCGGTCGTATCGGCAAACCGCTCCGACTGCACGGCAAGGGCCAGGAATGCGTCGCGGCCCAGCGGCTCGGCATCGGCCGCGTGGAAGGCGCGCAGCACAAGTGCCTCCGTCTGCGCGAGTTCAGCAATAAAAGGCATCGTGGCCACCGGGGAGTAGCGCGCGATGAAATCGGGAAAGTCCAATGCGTACTGACTCAAGTCGGGACGTTGCGGCGGTCGCTCAAGGACGCAGGCACGCGCCATGGATTCGAAAAAATCCGCACCAAGCACCGCCCGGGTCACCGGGAAGGTTTCCGACAGCATGTCCACCAGGGTTGCGATGAAGGTATTGCGGTGCACCGACAGCCGCGCCGGGGCGATCGACGCCAGTCCGACGGCCGCGGCGCCCGAAGCGGGCGCTGCTTGCGGCGCGACGAATAGCGCTGCTTGCGGGGCGACGAGCAGCGCGGCGAATTCGTCTTGCAGGCAGGCCGCGCTCACGCCGCGACCGCCCGGCCATGCAGGCCATACCGGCCATGCCGATGATGCAGCAACGCCGCTGTGGAGGCCTGGGCAAGCAGGGCGTCCGCTCGCTGCGCCTCATCACGCAAGATTTGGTAATCGGGTACGTCGGTGTCCCACTCGATCAGGGTCGGCAGCGGCCCGATACGTTCGATAACCCGCGCATACAAGTCCCAAACCTGCGTGCAGACCGGCGCGCCGTGGGTATCAATCAACAGGACTTCACCGTCGTCGCCCACATCACGAAAGTGCCCGGCAAGATGAATCTCGCCCACCGCCGACAGCGGCAGCGCGTCCACATAGGCCTGCGGATCACCGCCATTGTTATGGCAACTCACATACACGTTGTTGACGTCCAGCAGCAGGCCACAGCCGGTACGCCGCACCAGCTCGGCGAGAAAGGTGGCCTCGCCCCAGGTACTGCCGGGCATCAGGAAGTAAGTGCTCGGATTTTCCAGCAACAGGCGGCGTCCGAGTCGCGCCTGGACCAGGTCGACATGCGCCGCGATGCGCTGCAGCGCCTCATTGTCGTAACGCAGCGGGAGCAGGTCATTGAAGAACCGACCGTCGTGCGTGGACCACGCCAGGTGTTCGGAAAACGACGCGGGTTGGTAGCGATCCAGTAGCGTGGCCAGGCGATCAAGGTGCCCGGCATCCGGGGATGTCGCGCCACCGATCGACAAGCCGACGCCATGCACGGACAGCGGCAATCGCCCGCACAACTCGCCAAGCTGCGCGTGCGGCAAACCACCCGCGCCAAAATAATTTTCCGCATGCACTTCGATAAAGGCTGGGGGATCGGCCAGCAGGCCAGCGAAATGCATCGGCTTGAAACCGACGCCGGCCCGTGGGGGCAGGCCGGCATCGTCAACGCGTGGGGATGGCGCCGGGGGCGCATGCAATTCCATGATGGGCTCCGGATGCCGTCGCAATCAGCCCTGCTGCTTGCGCTTGGCGTTGGCAAACTCGCTCAACTGTCCGTGGCCGGTTGGCGACAACTTCGACACCAGCGTCACGCAGGTTCCCGACGGCACATTCTTCCAGGAATTTCCGGCGTAGTCCTTTTTCGAACTTCCAGCGCAGGTGGTGCCGGCGCCTGCCTTGCAGTCGTTCTTGCCGGCCAGGGCGACGCCGTAGCACTTCTCCATGGCGCCTGCCTGCTTGGCCATGTTGTCGGTGCCAGCGGTGGCGGCGGTGCTTGCAAGCACGGCGCCGAGGGCGGCCGCGAGGGCCAGGGTATGCGAGTTGCGATTGAACATTGGATACTCCGATGGTTGGGGGTTGCAGGGACCTGTTCGCGCCGTAGCCCGAAGGCCAGCTGGAATCGTCCCGCACTCATCCATTCGTCGCTGAAGGCAAAAAAGTTACGCTGCATCGCCACCTGGCCATGTTCAGGCAGCCGGATACGTTGCAGCGCAACCAGCACTCAGCGCACGCCGTTGCACCGCCGGCCGCTCCGAAACCGACGCGGGCCTGAACGGTCTTGCGGCAGGCTTGCTGGAAGCTGTCTGGGATCGTGCAAACCACTGCAAATGTGGACTCAACCGTATTGCGCAACGCCAGGAAGGCCGCATTATTTGCTTGCGCCACTCTTGGCGCAGGAGAGAAAGGGCGATGAACAAAATCCTTGCGGTGAGTGCGGCCCTGGCATTGGCTGGCGTCTCGAGCGTGGCGAGCGCGCAATACTACGGCGGCAACTACGGGGGCGGTTACTACAATAGCGGCCGGACTTACGACAGCCGCTACGACAACCGCTACGACAACAATCGTTATGCCAACAACTGCGACAGCCGCTCGGGCTATCGCCGTGACTCGGGCAGCAACGTGGCGGGCGCGCTGATCGGCGCGGCCATCGGTAGCCAACTCGGCAACAACCACAATGCCCGGGCGGGCGGCGCGGTCGCTGGCGCGGCCATCGGCTACGCGATTGCCGACAATGCCAACAATGGGCACTGCGACAGCCAGTATCGGCGCAGCAGCCGTTATGACCACCGCTATGACGATCGCTACGGCTCCAATGGCGGCTACAGCAGTGGCTACAACAGCGCCTATGGCAATGCTGGATCCTACAACGGCTACAACAGCGCCTATGGCAATGATGGCTACGACGACCGTTACAACAGCGCCTACGGCAATGGCGGCTACTACGACGATTCCAACAGTGCGTACGGCGGCGGGTACAACAGCGCGTACGGCGGCGGCTACAACAGTCCCTACGGCGGTGGCTACAACAGCGCGTACGGCAGTGGTTACAACAGCGCGTACGGCGGTGGCTACAACGGCCACAGCGGAGGCGGCTTGACCATCAGCATTGGCAGCGGCGGAAGCGGCTACCAGAACTACGGCGGCTACGGTGGTTACAGCAACACTGGCTACGGCGGTTACAACAACGGCGGATACAGTGGTTACAGCAACACCGGCTACGGCGGCCGCTTCTACGGCTACGACCGCTACGGTCGTCCGATCTATCGCTGAGTCTTGCTCCACTTGTACTGAGGGCCCCGGTCGGGGCCCTTTTTTTGCCTGCTGCGTGCGCTCGCGGGCGCAGGATCCGGATAGCGGCGACGGCGTTGCCGCGCCCCATGCTAAGCTCGCGCAACACCGCGTGGGGACCCGGTACTGCCCGATGGATACTGTTCCGGATCGCCTGGTCGCGGCCCTCGCCGGCCACTACCGCATCGAGCGCGAGATCGGCGCCGGCGGCATGGCCACGGTCTACCTGGCCGAGGACCTCAAGCACCACCGGCAAGTCGCCATCAAGGTGCTGCGCCCCGAATTGTCGGCGGCGCTGAGCGGCGGGCGGTTCGAGGACGAAGTGCAGATCGCCGCGCGCCTGCACCATCCGCACATCGTTCCCCTGCACGACTCCGGCGAAGCAGACGGCTTCCTCTACTACGTGATGCCCTTCATCGAGGGCCATAGCCTGCGCGAGCGGCTGCAGAACGGCGAGCCGATGCCGACGCAGGACGTCGCCCGGCTGCTGTCCGAGGTGGCCGAGGCGCTGGCCTACGCGCACGGCAAGGGCGTCGTGCACCGCGACATCAAGCCCGAGAACATCATGATCTCCGGCCGCCATGCCTCGGTAATGGACTTCGGCATCGCCAAGGCCATCAGCGACTCCGGCGAACGCCGCTCCAGCACCAGCATCGGCCTTGCCTTGGGCACGCCCGCCTACATGGCGCCCGAGCAGGCCGTCGCCGATCCGTCGCTGGATCACCGCGCCGACCTGTATGCACTGGGCGTAGTTGCTTACGAGATGCTGGTGGGCCATCCCCCGTTCCACACCGGCTCGACGCAGCAGGTGCTCGCTGCCCATCTGAACTCGGTGCCCGAGCCGGTGGGCAACCTGCGCACGAATACCCCGCCCGGCCTGTCGACGGTGGTGATGAAGGCCTTGGCGAAAGCACCCGGCGACCGTTGGCAGACGGCCGAGGCCATGCGCGCGCAGCTCGAGCCGCTGCTCAACAGCTCCAGTGGCGGCATGACACCGACGGTGATGGTGGGTGCAACGCGGCGGAACAACCGCGTGCGGCGCGGGGCCATCGTCGCCATCCTGGCGGGCGCGCTGGTGGCGGTGGGGGTAGTCACCTGGCATCGGGCGCAGGGCTCGCGACCTGCGATCGCTGCGAACGCTGCGGCAACCTCCACGGCGACCGTGCCGACCCTCGATGCCTCAGCGCCGGCGATAGTTGCAACCTCGACAATC
>JBKJMY010000323.1:0-10276 GCA_046596115.1 Arenimonas sp. | reverse complement strand
AATGGCTGCAATGGCCGATGCTGTTCCTCAACCGTTGGCGGATGGACTTGATTTTCATGATCTCGGGCATGGCCTCGGCGTTCATGCTCAAACCGGACCGGGTCTGGGCGTTCGTGCGCTCGCGCAACGCCCGTCTGCTGATTCCGCTGGTGTTCGGCATCGTGGTGGTGGTTCCGATCCAGCCGTATGCACAGGGCGTATCAAACGGTGCGGTCGAACCCGGGTTCTGGAGGTTCCTGACCCAGTACTACAGTGGCAAGCGCTGGCCGGAGCATGCTTTCGATGGCTGGGAGCATGGCTTCACCTGGAACCACTTGTGGTACCTGGCCTACCTGTGGTTCTACACACTCGCCCTGGCGTTGCTGGCCAGGCCATTGGCAAGCCGTGCCGGGCAGGCGCTGACAGCGCGGCTCACCGGCCTGAAAGGCTGGGCTTTGTTGGTATTGCCGGCCTTGCCGCTGATTGCCTATGCGCTCCTGCTGCAGTCGCGCTTCCCGGATCGGGGCGACTTCTTCCACGATTGGCATCGCAACGCGGTGTATTTCACCGTGTTCGTGTATGGCTACCTGGTCGCACGGGCAGACGGATTCTGGGCCGAGGCTGCGCGCCTTCGCTGGCTCAGCTTGGGCGTGGCGCTGGGCGCGTTCGCGGTTTATGCGCCGTGCGTGGCCTGGTGGCCCGAGGACGCCAGTGACATTGCGATTGCGGCGGTGCGCAGTGTGCGCGTCATGTACACGTGGACGATGCTGCTGGCGATCCTGGGCTGGAGCCACGTGCTGCTCAATCGCCCGTTCCGCTGGCTACCCTGGGCCAATGAATCGGTGTATCCGTGGTACGTGTTGCACCAGAGCCTGATCGTCGGGCTGGGCTTCTTCTTCGCCGGATGGAAGCTTGGGCCGGTGCAGGAGCCGACCCTGATCCTGGCCTGCACGCTGCTCGGCTGCTGGGCGATCACCGAAGTGGTGAAGCAGGTGGATTGGCTGCGCCCGCTGCTGGGCATGCACCGCGTGGGCAAGCGGCGCGAGGTTTCCGCTGCCTCGCGCATCGGCAGCACGGCGTGAACTGCGCGCCATGGCCGTCTCACCCCGCGTTTCGCGTATAGAACACTTCGGCAGGGATCACCGTTGCCACCGGCCGCTGCGAGGATCGGTTTCAAGGCGAGTCCCACCGTGCGACAGGGCAAATTTGTGTCCATCACACCCGCGGCTTGCAGGGATTGCGGCCTTGCCGAGGTGCCGCAAACCGTTTAATTTGCCATGGCGCACCGACCCCCGACGGGGCGGAGGTCAAGGTGTTCGGTTCCACGCCTTCAGGCGATCAACAGGGGATACATCCATGAGCTTCACACGTCTGGCCACGGCTGCTGCCGTCGCCGCCTTCGCGCTTTCCGGCGCAGCGACCGCCAAGGTCGAGAACAACAAGGGTTCCACCAAGTCGGCGGATATTCCGACCTGCGGCCACGTGCTCGGCACGATTGCGCTGGTTGATGGCGACGGACAGGGCTGGAAGGCCTTCCAGCTCGGCGCGCCGTCCACGCTGCTGAAGACATTCGTCACCAAGTCCGGCTGCTTCAAGCTGGTCAACCGCGGCGCCGGCATGGAGGCAATCCAGCGCGAGCAGGCGCTTGCCGGTGGCGGCAACCTGCAGCGCGGATCCAACGTTGGCGGTGGCCAGATCAAGGCGGCTGACTGGCTGCTGGTCGCCGATGTTGCGGGACAGAACCAGAATTCCGGCGGCAGCGCCATCGGTGCCGTGGCCGGTGGCTTACTCGGCAGCCGCTTCGGCGGACTGGGTGCGCTGGCTGGCGGGATCAAGACCACCAAGGTCGAAGCCCAGACCGTGCTGTCCCTGGTCAATACCCGCACCTCGGAAGAGGAATACAACATCGAGGGCTTCGCAAAGAAGTCCGACTTCAGCTGGGGCGCGGGCGGTTTTGCCGGTTGGGCAGGGGCGGGCGGTGGTGCCTACGCGAGCACCGACGTCGGCAAGGTGGTCGGCCTGGCCTTCCTCGACGCCTATCGCCAGCTCGTCACGCAGATGGGCGGCATCAACGCGAATGAAGTCGCTGCAGCGCCGCGGCAGAGCTTCGTCACCATTGCATCTGTGGAAATGAAGCGCTCGCCTTCGAAGGGTTCGTCGACCGTGCGCAAGCTCGATCCCGGGATGATGGTCTATCCGACTGGCGGCAAGGAAGACATGTGGTGGGAAGTGGAAGACGAGAACGGCAACGCCGGATGGGTGATGAACGACAAACTTACCCCCAGGAAGTAAGCAGGTGACCGCCGGCCCGCTACTTCGCTCGATTTCGCTGTTCGAGGGACTGTCTTCGCAGGATCTCGCTGAACTCGGTGACGAGCTGCAGCGTTGCAGCTTCAAGGCCGGCACCATGGTATTCCACCAGGGCGATGCCGGCGACGCGATGTACATCGTGGAAAGCGGGGAGGTGAACATCCACCTCCCCGGCGATGGCTCGCGGCGGATTTCCCTGAAGGACATCGCCCGGGGCGAGTACTTCGGCGAGTTGGCGCTGTTCGACGAAAAGCCTCGCAGTGCCAGCGCCCTGGCCACGACCGATGCGGTGTTGCTGGAATTGCGCCGCGACACGCTGGAGTTGTACCTGGGCCATCGGCCCAAGGTAGCGATGGCGATCCTGCGCACGATGAGTGAACGCCTGCGCGAAACCAACACGATGCTGTCCGCGCGCGCGGCCAAGAACGTTGACGAGGAGTTCGAGAAGAACCTCAGCTGGAGCGACCGGCTGGCCGACTCGGTGGCGGCGCTCAATGGCAGTTGGGCCTTCATCCTGTTCCTGATCGCAATCACGTTGGTTTGGTGCCTGGTCAATCTGTCCGTTCTCAAACCGGCGCTGGACCCTTATCCGTTCCAGTTCTTCAACCTGGCGTTGGCAATCCTGGTCGGCCTGCAGGGCCCGCTGATCGTGATGAGCCAGAACCGGCAATCGCTCAAGGACCGTGCGCGCGCTGATACCGACTTCAAGGTGAACCTGAAAAACGAAGTGAATATCGAGACCCTGCTTCGCGAGTTGGCCGAATTCCGAGCCGAGGCCAAGGCCCGGTCCACAATCGACGGCCTGGATGGCGAGGCCCCCCCACTGCGGATCCGGCCGGGCACACCCGGCGAATAGACCCGGGATCGCGTCGCAGCCGGTGGGACCGGTCGCCGGACAATCGAGCTCATGTACGAATCGTTCTCTCCACCCCGCGCCGGCCGCGCGCTTTGCCTGTCCGGTGGCGGTTTCCGCGCCGCCATCTTCCATCTTGGTGCCATGCTGCGCTTGCACCAGTCAGGGCGATTGCACACGCTCGACGCGATCAGTGCCGTTTCCGGCGGCAGCATCGCCGCCGCCTGGCTGGCCACCCGATACCTGGCCGGTCGCCAGGATCCGGCCGAAGGATTCGCGGCGTGGTGCGCGCGCTGCGACTTTCTTGCGGAGGTCGTCGAGCCGTTCCGACGCGTGGCCGGGCGTGACCTGCGCAGCGTGCCGGTGCTGTTGACACTGCCATGGAACTGGCTCTGGCCTTCGACCCGGGTCAATCTGCTACAGGCGCGATATTCAGAAATTTTCGGCGGCGTCGAACTGCGCGACCTGCCGGCGATGCCGCACTTTGTGTTCTGCGCCACCGACCTGACGTTCGGTGTCAACTGGGAATTCTCACGCCGGCGCTGTGGCGATTTCCAGGCCGGATACCTGCGCCGGCACGGCAAGATTGCGCTGGCCACCGCGGTGGCGGCCTCGTCCTGCTTCCCGCCGCTGTTCGGCCCGCTGCGACTGCCCGTGCGGGCTGAGGACTTCCTGCACGGCCGACACCGCGCTGCGTACGCCGACCACCTGCGCGACCGCCTCGAGTTGAGCGACGGCGGTGTCTACGACAACCTCGCCACCGAGCCGGTGATCAAGCGCTACCAGGACATCCTGGTATCGGATGCCGGCGCACCGTTCGCCTTCGAGGCAGGGCAGCATGCCTTGCGCAGGCTGCTGCGCTACGCAAGTGTGGTCGGCAACCAGGCGGTCGCCTTGCGCAAGCGCCTGTTCTTCGGCGGCCTGCGTGCTGGCGATTTCGGCGGCGCATATTGGAACCTCTCCGAACGGCGCGACGCCGGGGCTGATGGTTACAGCCTGGGCCTGTGCGAACAGGTCATCGCGCGGATCCGCACCGACCTGGACCGGTTTACCAACGCCGAGTTCGAGGTGCTCGTCAACCATGGCTACTTCAGTTGCGTGGATGGAATGGCGACGGCAGCCACGACTGCGCAGCCCGCAACCACCTGGCCGTATCCGCAGCGTGCCGCAGAGGATGGCGTGCGTGTCGCCTTGCGCGACAGTGCGCGCCGGTTCCTGCATCGGCGTTGGTGGCAGAATTAGCCCATCGTCACTGGGGGCTGGAGATGTCCGTGCTTCGCATGCTGGGCCGCGGCCTGGCGACTTACCTGTCCAAGCCGCGCGACCGCCTGGCCCGCTTGGCCACGAGCTCACCCGAACGGGTCGCCGCCACCCTGCGCAAGGGCGACGTGCTACTGGTCGAAGGCACCAGCCGCTTTTCCAGCGCGATCAAGTACCTCACCCAGAGCACCTGGTCGCACGCAGCCCTGTATATCGGCGACCATCTCGGTCCGCCGGCGCCCGGACAGTCGGCGTTGACCGTGTGCGATGTGGACGTCCGCGATGGCGTGCGCCTGATATCGCTGGAGGAATTCGCCGGGTTGCATACGCGCATTTGCCGGCCAATCGGCCTGACCGATGCCGAGATCGAGGCGCTGGTGACCTTCATGGTGTCCCGGGTCGGCTACAGCTACGACCTCAAGAATGTCTTTGACTTGGCGCGCTACCTGATCCGCACGCCGCCCGTTCCGGATCGCATGAAGCGCCGCATGCTGGCATTCGGCAGTGGCGAGCCAACCCGTGCAATCTGTTCCACGCTGCTGGCCCAGGCCTTCGGCTCGATCCACTATCCGATCCTTCCGGAGATCGAGCTGCACGATCCCTCGAGCCCGGGGGCGCAGCAGGCCCGCGCCGAGATTCTGCACATCCGTCACTACAGCCTGTACATGCCGCGTGACTTCGATACGTCACCTTTCTTTGCCATCATCAAGCCGCGCGTGGAGGCGGGCTTCGATTTCCGCCAATTGGCATGGGGCAGGGAAGGCGAGGGCGCCAGCGATACGCCGTCATGGATTCCGGAGGCTTGAGGCAAACCGACGCCGTCCCGACGGCCTGCGGCAGTGGGCGCTTCGCCTTGGGCTGGTAAGGTGGCCCACTTGTTCGCAGGAGTTGACCATGTCCAGCCAGGTGCAAGTCTCCGGTTCGCGCCGCGCCACCGTGCCGTGTTCGCGCTACGCCGGCCCACTGCCAGCCGCGCTGGCGATTGCGCTCGTGTTCGCGCTGCCGGCGTCGGCCTTCGCTGCCACCGCCAATTCCGACTGCGGGGCACTTGGCCCTGCGCGACAGGTCAGCCTGCTCGGCACCCCGTTGCGCGAATCCCCGCAGCTCGGCAGTCCCGCGGCCAATCGCATTGATGCCCAACTGGGGCGCGGTGCCTGCCGCAGCGCGGCCAACGCCGGACTCGATGCCCTGCTCGCTGCGGGACCGGATGATCCGGTATCCAACACGCTCGATGCGCACCGCGACCTGCTGGACGGGCATCGCGAATTGGCCGAGCGCAAGCTGCGCGCGGCGTTGGCGCGCCGACCTGACTTCGCACCAGCGCAAGTCCTGTTGGCGCAGGCATTGCTGGATCGCGAGCAGCGCAGCCAGGCACGTCGCCTGCTGGATGCCGCCGATGCAAGCGCGCCCGGTGACCTGCGCACGGCATTCCTGCGCCTGCGCCTGGACACGATGGATGCGCCCAAGGGCGACGGTGTCGGCAAATTGACCCGCGTACTGCGCGACGATGGCATGACTCCGGAATTGCGCGAGATCGCCGGGGACACGCTGCTGGTCGCGCGCGCGCTGGAGTTTGGCGAGAAAGAAGCTGCCCTGCGCGAGGCGCTGACCTTCGACTCGCAGACGCCGCAGTGGGGCAAGCGACTGAAGCTTGGTCGCTTCCTGGCCGAGGATTCGGGCAAGGCCGCCGCTGCCCGCGAGGTGCTGCAGCAGGTGCTCGATTCGGATGCTCCTTCGGCGGCGCACGATGACGCCCGCGTGCTGCTCGCTGAAACCTGGCTGCTGGATGCCGTGGCAATTGACCCGCAGCCGACCCAGCGCAATGCCACTCAGGTGGCGCGGGCACGCGAAGTCATGGGCGGCAACATGCTGCCACTGGCCAAGCGCATCGGTGAATGGCACAACCTGGTGCCGCTGCGTCCATTCGTCGCCGGCATCAAGGATCCGGACGCGCGCGATGGCCAGGGATTGACCGCGCTCTGCCGCGCCACCCATGCAATGGATGCAGCCGGCGTGCGCTCAGCCCTGGACGCGGGTGCGGCGGTGGATGGCCAGTGCGCCGGCGCCAGCAGCCTGGCGTATGTGGTCCGCGCCGGCCCCGGCGATTTTGCCCGCAAGCGCGAAGTGGTCGAAGTCCTCCTTGCACATGGCGCCGATCCGGACCCCAGGTTGTACCCGGGCGCGAGCTACACGGCGCGCAGCTTCTGCGCCGACAATTTCCCCGAGTGCCAGCGCGAATTGTTGCCACTGCTTGATCGCGCCATGGCCGCGCACCCGGCGGCCGCTCCAGCGTCACCGCGCTGATGCGGGCGATGCGCCGGCTCGATGACACGCCCGGTCCAATGGGAGACGCCTGTCGCGGAAACAGGATCCGGTGGTGGCGACGTCCGTAGAACTACGGATGCCTGGCACTCCTGTGGATGGCCCGGGGATGACAGAATCGGCGCAGGAAAACCGCAGGAAGCGTCCGACCATGTCCAACCTGAGCGAAGACCAGGCCCGCGCCTACATGCACAAGCTGCTGGCCGCGATGGCGCAGCAAGGCGGGTCGGACCTCTTCATCGCCAATGATTTTCCGCCCAGCATCAAGCTCAACGGCAAGATGCAGCCACTGATCCAGCAGAAGCTGAATGGCGAGGTGACCCGGCAGCTGGCAATGGCGATGATGAACCAATCCCAGCGCGAGGAATTCGCCCGCGAGTTTGAGTGCAACTTCGCCATCGCGGTGCCTGGCCTGCAGCGGTTCCGGGTGAATGTCTTCATCCAGCAGCAGCATGTCGGCATGGTGCTGCGGACGATCGCTGCAGAGATTCCGAATTTTGACAAGTTGCGCCTGCCGGAGATCCTGCGCGAGGTGGTGATGAACAAGCGCGGCCTGGTGCTGGTGGTGGGCGGGACGGGTTCAGGCAAATCGACGTCGCTGGCGGCCATGCTCGACTATCGCAACGAGAGTTCGGCGGGCCACATCATCACCATCGAGGACCCGGTCGAATACGCGCATGCGTCGAAGAACTGCCTGGTGACCCATCGCGAAGTGGGCGTGGACACGCATAGCTGGCACAAGGCGCTCAAAAATACGCTGCGACAGGCACCTGATGTCATCCTGATCGGCGAGATCCGTGATGCCGAAACCATGGAGCATGCGATCGCCTTTGCCGAGACCGGCCACCTGTGCCTGAGCACCCTGCACGCCAACAGCGCCAGCCAGACCATCGAGCGGATCATCAACTTCTTCCCCGAGGAGCGGCGCACCCAGTTGCTGATGGACCTGTCCGCCAACCTGCGTGCGATCGTGTCGCAGCGGCTGGTGCGGACGGAGGATGGCAAGGGGCGGGTTGCGGCGGTCGAGGTGCTGATCAACACGACCTCGATCGCAGAGCGGATCTTCCGCGGCGAATTCAACGAGCTCAAGTCGGTAATGAACAAGTCTCGCGAGCTTGGCATGCGTACGTTCGACTGGGCGCTGTTCGAGCTGTACAACGAAAACCTGATCTCCTACGAGGAGGCGATCCGCAACGCGGATTCGGCGAACGAACTCCGGCTCAACATCAAGCTCAAGAGCAAGCGCGGCGAACCGGTAGGCAAGGCCGGGCTGGAGCTCACCATGGAGGAACAACCCAGCGAGGAAGAGCTGGAGGAGCTTCGGCGGCTGGAGCTCCTGCGGCAGGATGACAATCGCAAGAAACTCGAGGAAGAGCGGCTGGCAAGACTGCGGGAGAAACGCAATGTCAGCGACCAGCGGATGGGGGAGCCATAGGTCGCGCCCATCCGGGTGACGTGATGGTTCCGACTCAGCCGCCCGTCGGGCGCGCTTGCTTCCGGAGGTCCTGCGTGGCCGCCTTTTCCGCTGGCGCCGGCCCGCCTTGGCAGGCGATGTCCTTGCCCTTGCCCGGCCCGGTTTCATAGGTCGCCAGCAGTGCGGCAGGTGGCGTCAGCGTCGCCAGCACGGCTGCGGCGATGCCGCGCAGGGTGATCTTGCGCAGGTCGGCGTGGAAGGCGGGATCCTTGAAGCTTCCGTCGATATGCAGGGGAGCGCGCAGCGCAAAAATACTGTGGTCCTTCGGCTGCGGCTTGAGGGTCAGGTCGAGGCGCTCGTCGCGAAGGCTCACCGTGCCGGTGCCGAAAATCACGGTGTCGGCTGTGTCGAATGCCAGTCGCTCGGTCGTCATCAGTCCGTCGTGCACAGTGAACTGGCTGAAGGCGCAGCGAACCGGAACGGTGCGGTCGTGGGTCAGCATGAACTTGAGCGATTCGTAGATATCGATGCCGGCGTACTCCATCAGCAGGTTGCTGATCCGCCCGCTGCCCATCAAAAGGCCGACACTGCCATCGGAGGTGGCCAGCAGGTCGGCCACCGAATTGCCGCGGCCGCTCAGGTCAATGTCGCCGCCGATGCGGCCGATGCTGGAATCGGTGAGGTCGCGGCCCGGGAACAGCTTGGGCAGCGCGAGCTTGCGCGCACGGATCTTGGCGCTGCCCAGGATCGTGTCCTTGCGCGCATCGAGCCGGATCCGGCTGCTCACATCGCCACCAGCGACGCCGAACGCGATCGGATCCAGGCGCAGCACCCCATCATCCACGAACAGGTGTGCGTCCATCGATTCCAGCGGCAACTTGGGTGCCTGCAGATGCTTTGCCCGCAGCCGCACATCGGCATCCATCTTGCGTAATTTTGCCAACTCGAAGGGCTGGTCGGGCAGCATGCGCGGGCTGGCATTCTGTTTCGCCGCGTCCGCCTTCTGCTCGGATGAACTGGTCTCTCCCGCGCCGACTTGTGGCGCCGCGCCAATGAAGCCGGCCAAGTCGTCGAAGTCCAGTCGTCTGGAAACCAGGTCCGCCTTGAGGAATGGGCGAACGCCGCCGGTGCGCACACTCGCGCTGCCGGCAAGGTCGCTGTCGCCCACCTTGCCGCTGAAGGCGTCGTAATGCCAGGTGTGGTCCTCGCGCGTCAGCAATCCCTGCAAGCGATAGGGCGGGGTATCGGGCAGTGCAATGCCGAGCAGCGGAAACAGCAGGGACAAGTTGGGCCCACGCAGTCCGAAATTCAGGCGGAAACCGTGCATCTGCAGGCCGGCCAGCGTGCCCTCGGCAGTCGCCGATGTCGGGCCTGCGGTCGCGTGCATGTCAATGCGATAGGGCTGCGAGGCATCCCTGAGCTTCAGTGGGGAGTCGATACGCCCACCAAGGCTGAGCTTACTGCCGGCGTACAGACCCTTGCCATCGATTTCCAGCGGCGCGAAGCGGGCATCCGCGCCGGCCGTGCCACTGCGCACGGTGAAGTCCAGATCGGTGCGCTTGAGCGCATCTCGGTAGTGCACCGTCCCGGTGCCGACCTGCAAGTCGCGGATGGTCGGCCACTCGGCTTTGCCTTGCGGAAACTCCCAGTTGGCTCGACCATCGGGCAGGCGCTCGAGCAGCAGTGCGGGGCTGTCGAGCGTTACCTCCGACAGCAACACCTCGTGGCGCAGCAGCAACGGTACCAGGTGCAGCCGCAACTGCAGGCGGTCGGCAGATGCCATCTGCGGAACGGCGGCACCTGGCAGGTTGCCCAGGCGCAATCCATCGACGGTGATGCGTGGCTTGAGCCCCAATGTGACGCTGAGGTTGCCGTCGATATGGAACTCGCGTCCGGTGGCCGCAGATACGCGGCGCTCGATCGGCCGTCGCAGCATGTTCCAGTCGAACAGCAGCACAAACAACACCACCAGCGCGCTCAGCGCGCATAGCGCCACGACAATGCGCCGATTCCGCGAAAGCGCAGCCCACCCGGCGCCGTGCGTTACTGGCGCGGCGTTCGTAGGCGGGACGTTGCTGGGTGTGGAAGATTGCGACATGGGCATCCATGTCCAAGTTTTTCGAAGCATGGACCGCAAG
>JBKJMY010000300.1:0-3449 GCA_046596115.1 Arenimonas sp. | reverse complement strand
TTCGGTGGTGGGGTCACCATGGCCGAGCACCTGGTCGCCAGCGGGCACCGCAGCATTGCCTTCATCGCCGGGCCCGAAGACAACTTCGATGCCCACCAGCGCCGCCGGGGCTACCGCGACGCGCTCGCGCGGCGGCTGCCGGGGGTGGACGAATGGATACTGCCCGGCGATTTCGACGAGGCGTCGGGGCATCGCGCCGGCGCCTTGCTGGGGGCCAGCGTGAGCCGGCCCGATGCGGTGTTCGCAGCCAACGACATGATGGCGCTGGGGTGCCTGTTCGCACTCGCGCAGGCGGGGATCCGCGTGCCTGACGACATCGCCCTGGCCGGCTTCGACGACATTCCGCTGGCGCGCTACGTGCATCCGGGCCTGACCACGATGCGCGTCAACATCGCCGAGGTGGGCGACCGCGCGGTGCGCATGCTGCTCGCGCAAATGGGCAAGGACCCCGCGCAGGCGGCGGCAAACGTGGTGATGACACCAGACCTGATCGTCCGCGAGTCCTGTGCGCAGCGGTCGTCACGCCGAAGGCGTAGCGACAGTTCGTGACCTGAACATCCTGCCCGGCGACGTAAGCGCTTGCATGGAACCACGGAGACTCCGCCGGTTCCACCTTGGTCGATTGCTCCAGGAGAGGGAACGCACATGAAGCCGTATCCGATTTGTTTCCGCCGCCCGGCGCGCAAGCTGCTTGCGGGCGCTTTGCTGAGTTGCCTTGCCATGGCGGCCGCGCCGGCAGCATTCGCCCAAAGCACCGGCGCCACGATCCGTGGCCAGGTCACCGTGGGTGCAGCCCCGGCGCCGGATGCGCGGGTGACCGCCACCAATGTCGCCACCGGCTTTGTCCGCAGCGTGCAGACGGGAGGCGATGGCGGCTACTCACTCGCCGGATTGCCGCCCGGTGCGTATCGGATCGACGTGACGGCCGGCGGCCAGGCCGGTTCGCAGGTGGTGACGGTACGGGTCGGCGAGAACGCGACCCTCAACCTGTCCACCGCTGGCGCCGCGTCGACGGCTCCATCCGGCGACGCGGTCGATCTGGGCGGCGTCACGGTGACCGCGCCAGTGTTGTTCGAGACCAAGACATCGGAAATCGCCTCCTATGTCTCCAATCGGCAAATCCAGGCGTTGCCACAGGCGTCACGCAACTTCCTGGCCTTCGCCGACATCGTGCCGGGCGTGGTGTTCAACACCGGGACCGACGGCTCAACCTCGCTGCGCAGCGGCCCACAGCAGTCGGCCGGCATCAACGTCTTCATCGATGGCGTCGGACAGAAGGACTACGTGCTCAAGGGTGGTATCAGCGGGCAGGATTCCAGTCGCGGCAATCCGTTTCCGCAGCTCGGCATTGCCGAATACAAGGTGATTACCTCCAACTACAAGGCCGAGTTCGACCAGCTCAGCAGCGCCGCGATCACGGCGGTCACGCAGTCGGGCAGCAATGAATTCCACGGTGATTTCTTCTGGGACTACACCTCCGACAAGTGGACGTCCAAGACGGTCCGGGAGGATAAGGGCGAGCGCAAGGCGCAGTCCAAAAACGAGCAATACGGCATCTCTTTCGGCGGTCCTATCATCCAGGACCGCATGCATTTCTTCGTGGCCTACGAAGGCAAGGAATTCAGTTCGCCCCGGACGGTCAGGCCAGGACGGGATTTTCCTGTCGAACAGCTGCCAACCGACTTGCAACAACTGGTGCGTGATACCACCAGTGCACCATTCCATGAGGACCTGTTTTTCGGGAAAATCGACTGGTCCATCGGCGACAACCACCTGCTCGAGCTGACCGCCAAGTACCGCGATGAAGATGAACTCACCAACATCGGTGGCATCAACACCGCGCCTTTCGGCACGCTGAAGGTTGGCGAGGAAACGCGGGTCGACCTGCGCTATCAGTACAGCGCGCCGGACTGGCTCAACGATGCCCACATCACCTACGAGGACACGACATTCGGCCCAAGTCCGGCGACGCTCGCCAATGGCTTCAACCTTCGCATTCCGCGCAGGGGCCAGGAGGCGAGAGACAATCCGGACATGGAGGACGTCCTCAACGCCGGCGGCGGTGGCGATCTGCAGGACAAGGGCCAGAGGGGCATCTCCTTCCAGGACGACTTCACCTACTTCGGAGTGCAGGGCCACACCATCAAGGCCGGCGTGAAGTACAAGGCCATCGACATCAGCGCGTTCGAACAACAGCCGTTCACGCCGCAGTTCCGCTACGACGTCCTGCGCAGCCTGACGGTGCCGTACGAGGTGTTCTTTACCGCGTCGGGCAAAAATCTTCCGGGCCGGGTGGAGTCGAGCAGCAAGCAGTTCGGCGTGTACATCCAGGACGACTGGGAAGTCACCGAGCGCCTGCAGCTGAACCTGGGCGTGCGCTGGGATTACGAGCAGACACCGAGTTTCGAGGACCACGTCACCCCGCCGGCATTGGCGACGGCGTTGCGGAATTTTCCCAACATCAACAATGCCAATGTCGACTACAACATCAACGACTACATCAGCACCGGCAGCAACCGCAGTGCATTCAAGGATGCGTTCCAGCCACGGTTGGGCTTCTCGTATGACCTGACGGGCGATCAGAGGCACGTGATTTTCGGCGGCGCCGGGCGATCGTACAACCGCAACCAGTTCGACTTCCTGCAGCTGGAGCAGAATCGCCTGGCGTTCCAGCGCTACACCTACAGGTTCAATACGCCTGGTCACTCCTGTGTGCCCAGCGCCACCTGCTTCAACTTCAACCCGGGTTTCCTCGATCCGGCCACGCTCGCAGCGCAGGCCGCGCTCAACCCCAACAACGGGTCGGAAGTTTTCCTGTTCAACAATGACATCAAGACGCCGTATTCCGACCAGTTCAGCCTGGGCATGCGCAACTCGTTCGAACTGCTCGGCCAGGACTGGAATTCGTCGGCGACGCTGGTGCATGTCCGCAGCAAGGACGGCATCCTGTTTGCGGTCGGCAACCGTCGTGTGGATGGTTCGTTCTTCCCGCCGGGGGTAACGTTCGGCAGTTCGCCGACCGGCTTCCAGCTCCCGGGCTACGGATTGGTCCTGCTGGGCAACAACGCCATCGAGACCCGCCTGAATTCGGTGCTGCTGTCGCTGGAAAAGCAGTACACCAACGAGTCGCGCTGGGGCATGACCCTTGCCTATACCTACAGCGATGCCGAGGAGAACAAGAGCAGGTCCGATGCGTTCACGTTCGACTACCCGAACCTGGACAATGTCGGTTTCATCGGCGCGACGGATGTCGCCAAGCACCGGTTCGTGGGGACGGGCATCGTCGAGCTGTTCGCGGGGCTGACTTTTTCCAGCAAGCTCACGCTCGCCAGTCCGACCGGCAATACTGGCCTGGACTGCTTCAATGGTTTCGATCCGGGCGGCTGCAACAATGCCGAATTCAGGACCTACTACTTCGACGATCAGGACTTCAAGCAGCTCGATATCGC
>JBKJMY010000270.1:0-2512 GCA_046596115.1 Arenimonas sp. | reverse complement strand
TCTCGGCTTCGGCAGCGACGAGTGGGAAACCGAAGACGCATCGAACGAGGGCTTCTCGCGCGGCGTCGAGGGGCGTGATGGCCCGGGCCGATTTTCATGGGCCGAGCGGCCGCACGGCGCTTCGGAAGCAGGGCGGTTTGCAGTTGTGGTGCATTTGCTGTCCGTCACGCACAACTGGCGGCTAAGGGTGAGAGCTCGATGCTCAGACCTGACGGTGCCGGCGATCCATTCCTTGACTGATGTCTGGTCGGTTTCGAACTGGTTCGAACGCGAGGCCTTTGACCTTTTCGGGATCGTGTTCGAGGGTCACCCCGACCTGCGCCGCATCCTCACCGATTACGGTTTTATCGGGCACCCGTTCCGCAAGGATTTCCCGTTGATCGGCAACGTCGAGGTCCGTTACGACCCCGAAAAGCAGCGCGTCGTGTACGAACCAGTATCAATCGAACCGCGCGTGCTGGTGCCGCGCGTGATCCGCGACGATTCGCGCTACGAGCAGGCGCGCGCGGAAGCCGCCGGAGACCCGGCGTGAGCAACGGCGCCGAGATCCGCAACTACACGATGAACTTCGGGCCACAGCATCCCGCGGCGCACGGTGTTTTGCGGCTGGTGCTCGAGATGGATGGCGAAACCATCGTGCGCGCCGATCCGCACATCGGGCTTTTGCATCGCGGGACGGAAAAGCTGGCCGAGTCGAAACCCTACAACCAGTCGATCGGCTACATGGATCGCCTCGACTACGTGTCGATGATGTGCAACGAGCACGCCTATGTGCGCGCCATCGAGCAACTCATGGGGATTGAGCCAACACTGCGCGCGCAGTGGATCCGCACGCTGTTCGACGAGATCACGCGCATCCTCAATCACCTGATGTGGATCGGTTCCAACGCGCTTGATCTCGGCGCCATGACCGTGTTCCTGTACGCGTTCCGCGAACGCGAGGAGCTGATGGATTGCTACGAGGCGGTGAGCGGCGCGCGCATGCACGCGACCTACTATCGCCCTGGCGGCGTCTACCGCGACCTGCCCGAGCGCATGCCGCAGTACCGTGAGTCGCCGTGGCGCAAGGGCGCCGACCTCAAGCGCAGCAATGCCTGGCGCGAAGGCTCGATGCTCGATTTCCTGGACGCGTTCACCAACGATTTCCCGCACAAGGTCGACGAGTACGAAACCCTGCTCACCGACAACCGCATCTGGAAGCAGCGCACCGTCGGCATCGGCGTGGTGCCGCCGGAGATGGCGCTGGCCTGGGGTATGAGCGGTCCGATGTTGCGTGGCTCGGGCGTGGCCTGGGACTTGCGCAAGAAGCAGCCCTACGCCGCGTACGACAAGGTGGATTTCGACGTGCCGGTCGGCGTGCAGGGTGACTGCTACGACCGTTACCTGGTCCGGGTCGAGGAAATGCGCCAGTCCAACCGCATCATCAAGCAGTGCATCGCCTGGCTGCGGCGCAATCCCGGCCCGGTGATCGTGCGCAATTTCAAGGTGTCGCCGCCCTCCCGCGAGGAGATGAAGGACGACATGGAAGCGATGATCCACCACTTCAAATTGTTTACAGAAGGGTATTCGGTGCCTGCAGGCGAAGTGTATTCGGCGGTCGAGGGGCCCAAGGGCGAGTTCGGCTGCTACCTGGTCTCCGACGGCGCCAACAAGCCGTTCCGCGTGAAGCTGCGCGCTCCCGGCTTTGCCCACCTCAGCTCGATGGACGCCATCGTCCGCGGGCACATGCTGCCCGACGTCGTTGCCATGATCGGCACCTACGACATCGTCTTCGGCGAGATCGACCGCTAACCATGAAAGCCACCGGAAACTTTGCCGCCTGCGAGTACGTCGACCCGATGCTCGCGCTGAGTGAGGCCACGCGCGCCAACATCGACCATTGGGTCGCCAAGTTCCCGCCCGACCGCAAGCGCTCGGCGGTAATCCAGGCGCTGATTGCCGCGCAGGACCAGAATGGCGGGTGGCTCACCGACGAGCTGATGGCCGCAGTGGCCAAGTACCTCGGCCTGCCACCGGTGTGGGCCTACGAAGTTGCAACCTTCTATTCGATGTTCGACCTGCGTCCGGTCGGGCGGCACAAGGTCGCCATCTGCACC
The DNA here is from genome assembly GCA_046596115.1 of Arenimonas sp. Taxonomy (GTDB): domain Bacteria; phylum Pseudomonadota; class Gammaproteobacteria; order Xanthomonadales; family Xanthomonadaceae; genus Arenimonas. The sequence goes on along the minus strand of JBKJMY010000270.1, from coordinate 416 downwards.
AACATCAGCTGCTGGCTCAATGGCGCGAATGATCTGGTCGCGCACGCCGAGAACAAGCTCGGCTGCAAGCACGGCGGCACCTCGCCCGACGGCCGCGTCACCCTCAAGATCGAAGAAGAGTGCCTGGCTGCCTGCGCCGGCGCGCCGATGATGGTGGTTGACGGGCATTACCACGAGCGCCTCACTCCCGAGTCGCTCGGTGCCATCCTCGACGCACTGGACTGACCCCGCCATGGCCCAGCACACATCGCACGAATCCACCGGAGCGGTCGGCCCCGCGCCCGAAGCGCATAACGTCGTCTACACGACGCTGCACTTCGACAAGCCTTGGTCCTACGACAACTACCTGCAGACCGGCGGCTATGCCGCCCTGCGCAAGATACTCACCGAGAAAACACCGCAAGACCAGGTCATCG
>JBKJMY010000241.1:0-5185 GCA_046596115.1 Arenimonas sp. | reverse complement strand
TCGGACTTGCGCGCACTGGTGCAAGCAAAGATCGTCGAGTCGGGACTCGCCTCCGCACTGGTGCGGATCGACCTGGCCGATGCCGATCACGTGACCGTGGTCTTCGGCGCCATCGCCTTCGCCGACTGGCTCGCCTGGTCGGCCGGCCTGCAAGCCCAACACCTTCGGGTCGAAAGCTGTCGGTTGGAGGCACTGGCCAAGCCTGGCCTGGTCAGCGTAACCGCGACTCTGGTTCGCCCATCGGCGCAATGAAGCGCCGCAGCGTAGTCGCAGCAGGCCTGGGCATCTACGCCCTGGCGCTCCTGGCCTGGGCACCAGCGACCCTGGTCGATGGCATGCTTCAGCGCGTGAGCGGCTCGCTTCTGGCCGTGGCCGAGGCCGAGGGGACGCTGTGGTCTGGCAGCGGCCAGCTGGAGTTCCGTGCCAAAGATGGTCGTGCCGTTGCCAGCAGGCACGTCGCTTGGCAGCTGCAGTCCCGCACCTTGGCCAGGTTGCGGCTGGCCTACCTGATCGAACTTGATCGCAACTCGCATCCGTTTCCTGTGACGATCTCGTGGTCGCGGATTGAGTTGGCCGACGCCGACCTGAGCCTTCCGGCTGCCGCCCTGGCTGCCGGATTGCCGAAGCTGGCGCTTCTCGGCTTGAGCGGCGAGGTCACCATGCACGTGCCGCAACTTTCGATCCAGCGCGATGCGATGCAGGGCAGCGCCAGCTTCCAGTGGCGCGGCGCCAGTTCGGCGCTGACGCCGGTCTCGCCGCTCGGCGACTACGAGCTGAACCTGCAGCAGGACGGATCCGCGGTCCAGGCCAAGCTGCGCACCCTGCAAGGTCCGCTGCAACTGGCGGGCCAAGGCGACTGGATGGCCGGAAACAGGCCGGTGTTCTTTGCCACCGCGCAAATGCCGCCCGAACTGCGGCCGCGGCTGGCGCCATTCCTGCGACTGGTTGCGGTCGAGCGCGGGGACGGCAGTTTCGGCTGGCAGCTCAAGTAGAGTTCGAATCGATCTGGCGTCGTTCCCGTGCCTGCTACAGGTCAAGCCGTCACCATTCAGAACGTTCAAAACGGCGTGCGGGCCGGCGAAGCAGCGGATCGCCGCCGCGGCGGAAACATTCACAATCGGCTCAAGCGCCACGGCTTAGCATCTGCGGCCGTGTCCCGCGTTCCCGCCGCCCATGCCACTCCCGCCCGAATTGATCGTCCTGCGTCGCGAGGGCCTGTACTGCCCGGCAGGGGATTTCTTCATCGATCCCTGGCTGCCCGTGCCACGGGCGGTGATCACACATGGCCACAGTGATCATGCCCGTTCGGGCATGGGCGACTACCACAGCAGCGCCGCCGGACTTGCGATCCTGCACTGGCGACTTGGCGAACAGAATTATCATGCGCACGAGTACGGCGAGCGATTTCGCCTCGGCGACGCGGAGCTGTCGCTGCATCCAGCCGGCCATGTACTCGGCTCGGCGCAGGTGCGCATCGCCGCCGCAGGCCAGGTGTGGGTCGTGTCGGGCGATTACAAACGCCAGCCAGATCCCACCTGCGCGCCGTTCGAGGTGGTGCCCTGCGACACCTTCATCACCGAGGCGACCTTCGGCCTGCCGATCTATCGCTGGCCTGCGACATCGACGGTCGCGCGCGAGATCGTCGCGTGGCGCGATGCCTGCGCTGCCCGTGGCGAAGCTGCGGTATTGCTTTGCTATGCGCTGGGGAAAGCGCAACGGCTGCTGGCCGAGCTCGCCGCGGTTACCGCGCAGCCGGCGCTGGTGCATGGCGCGATGCGCGCCGGCACCGAGATCTATCGGGCCGCTGGCATCGAACTGCTGGAAACAGTTCCGGTCGCCGAACGCGAACGCGGCGAGGATTTTTCCGGACAGTTGATCCTGGCGCCGCCGTCGGCCGCCGGCAGCCCCTGGCTGCGCCGTTTCAAGCGCACGCAACTGGGATTCGCCTCGGGCTGGATGCTGGTGCGTGGCAATCGACGGCGGCGCAACTACGACCGCGGCTTTGTCGTTTCCGACCATGCCGACTGGCCGGCGCTGTTGCAGACCGTTCGCGAGACCGGCGCCCGCCGGGTGATCGCCACCCACGGCGACACCGGCGCGCTGATCCGCGTGCTCAATGAGGAAGGCATCGCCGCCGGCGCCTTTGCAACGCATTTTGGAGGCGATGACTGATGCGTCGCTTCGCCCGCCTGTATGCCGATCTCGACGGCAGCACTGCCACCAGCGACAAGCGCGCGTTGCTGCTGGCGTATTTTCGCGACGCTCCTGGCGCGGATGCCGCCTGGGCGCTGAAATTGCTGTCCGGCGGCAAGATTGGTGGGGCCGGGAAAAAGATCGCCGCCAGCGGCGAGTTGCGCGACTGGATCGCTGCCGAAAGCGGCACGCCGGCGTGGCTGGTCGAGGACAGTTACCACCAGGTGGGCGACCTGGCGGAAACCCTGGCGCTGCTGCTGGATGATCCCGCGGAGTCGGGCGAAGACATTCCGCTGGTGGACTGGATCGAACAGCGTCTGTTGCCCGTGGCCAATGCCGAGGTCGCGTTGCGCCGCGCCGTCGTGGTGCACGCGTGGCGCACCTTGCCCTTCGAGTCACGGTTGGTGTTCAACAAGCTGCTGACTGGCAGCCTGCGTATCGGCGTGTCGCAACGCCTCGTGCAACAGGCGTTGGCCGAACTGTCCGGCATCGACATCGCGCTGCTGGCGCAACGCATGCTCGGCAACTGGCAGCCGACGGCACAATTCCTGCGCGACTTACTGTCAGTCGACGCACTGCCCGGCGACCAGTCGCAACCGTTTCCGTTTTTCCTGGCGTCGCCGCTGGAGTCGGCACCCGAGGCGCTTGGCAAGCTTGAGGACTGGCTGCTGGAGTGGAAATGGGATGGCATCCGACTGCAGTTGATTCGTCGCCTGGGTGAGGCGGCGCTGTGGTCGCGTGGCGAAGAACGGCTGGATGGTCGCTTCCCCGAACTGGAGGCGGCGGCGCAAGACTTGCCGCACGACTGTGTGCTCGATGGCGAACTGCTGGCATGGGATGCCGACGCCGGCTTGCCGCAGCCGTTCACCGCGTTGCAAAAACGCATCCAGTTGCGCAAGCCTGGCCCGAAGACGTTGCGCGATATTCCCGTGCGCATGTTCGCCTACGATTTGCTTGAGTCCGATGGCGTCGACTTGCGCGCGCATCCGTTGCGCGAACGCCGCGGCGCGCTGGCCACGCTGCTGGAGCGCACCGCATCACCGTTGATCATGTTGTGGTCAGCAGTGGCCAGTGCGGACTGGACCCAGGCAGCGCAACTGCGCGAGGGCGCCCGCGAGCGCGGTGTCGAAGGCCTGATGGTCAAGCGCATGGACTCCGCCTATCAGGTCGGCCGCCGGCGCGGCGACTGGTGGAAGTGGAAGATCGACCCGCTGACCATCGATGCCGTGCTGCTGTATGCCCAGGCCGGGCATGGGCGGCGCAGCAACCTCTACACCGACTACACCTTCGGCCTGTGGGACGGCGACCGGCTGGTGCCCGTGGCGAAGGCGTACTCGGGCCTCGACGACAAGGAGATCGCCCAGCTCGACCGCTGGATCCGCGCCAATACGCTCGAACGCTTTGGCCCGGTGCGTTCGGTGCCGGCGTTGCATGTGTTCGAACTGGGGTTCGAGGCGGTGAACAAGTCGCCGCGACACAAGTCCGGGATCGCCGTGCGCTTTCCGCGCATCCTGCGCTGGCGCCAGGACAAGCCGGCCAGTGAAGCCGATCAACTGGACACGTTGCAGGCGTTGGCGCGATGACGCGCGCCTCCGCGCGCGCGCAGGCCCGCACCGCAATCGACGGCTGGTTCGCTAGCCAGGGATGGACGCCGGCGCGTTTCCAGCGTGAAGTCTGGCGCCGTTACCTGGCCGGCGAATCGGGCCTGCTGCACACTCCGACCGGCAGCGGCAAGACACTCGCAGCGATCGGCGGACCATTGCTGGAGGCCCTGGCGGAAGCTCCGAAGCCGGCAAAGGCGGCGCCGAAACGACACACGACCAGCAAGAAGCCGGCGATACCGCGGCTGCGCGTGCTCTGGATCACTCCGCTGCGCGCGCTCGCTGTTGACACCGTGCGTTCGCTGCGCGTCCCGATCGAGGCGCTCGGCCTGCACTGGGACGTGGTGATGCGTACCGGTGATGCAACTGCTCGCGACCGCCGGCTGGCGCAGTCTGGCCAGGCCGACGTCCTGGTGACCACGCCGGAATCGCTGGCGCTGCTGCTGTCGTATCCAACGACGCCGCCACTGCTCGCGGGGCTGCGCTGTGTGGTCGTTGACGAATGGCATGAGCTGCTGGGCAACAAGCGCGGCGTCCTGTTGCAGCTCTGCCTGGCCAGGCTGCGCCGGCTGGCGCCGGCGCTGCGCACCTGGGGCCTGTCGGCGACGCTTGGCAACCTGGATGAAGCACGCGACGTGCTCTTGCGCGATCCGCAGGCGGCGCTGGTGCAAGGGGCGGCGCCGCGCGGCTTCCACCTGCACACCTTGTTGCCGCCGGCCGGCGAGCGGTTTCCGTGGGCCGGGCATCTTGGCCTGGTGCAGTTGCCACGCGTGGTCGAGACCATCGCCGGGGCGCGCACCAGCCTGCTGTTTACCAATACGCGATCGCAGGCCGAGTTATGGCACAAGGCACTGTCGGCGGTATGGATGGAGGATCCGGCGACGCTCGCGCTGCACCACGGATCACTGGATCCAAAGTTGCGCGCACAAGCCGAGCAGGGCCTGCGTGACGGCAGCCTGCGCTGCGTCGTCGCCACCTCCAGTCTGGACCTGGGCGTGGATTTCCCTGCAGTAGACCAAGTGCTCCAGCTGGGCAGCCCGAAGGGCATGGCCCGCCTGCTGCAGCGCGCCGGCCGCGCCCGCCACCGGCCCGGCGAGAGTGGCTCGGTAGTCTGCGTGCCGACTCATGTGCTCGAACTGTTCGAATACGCCGCTGCGCGCGAAGCGGTGCGTCGGGGCGCGATCGAGGCGCGCACACCGCCGCGGATGTCGCTTGACGTGCTGGCGCAGCATTGCGTGACGCTGGCGCTGGGCGGTGGCTTCCAAGCCGATGCATTGCTGGCAGAAGTACGCGGCACCGATGCATTTGCCGCGCTTGATGACGCGAGTTGGCAGGCGGTACTGGACTTGATCGTCCAGGGCGGCGCGGCACTGTCGAGTTACCCGGAATAT